>DATBCR010000029.1:0-6395 GCA_036270375.1 Pseudonocardiaceae bacterium
CGCGGTTCACGCCGCTCGGCGCGTCCGCCGGCTTCCCCCGGATCGCGACCGAGGATCTCGAACTCGGTGGCCAGCTCGTTCGGGCGGGCGATGCGGTCGTGGTGCAGATGGCGTCGGCCAACCGGGACAGCGCGGTCTTTGACCGTCCCGACGAGATCAACCTCGCCCGCGCCGACAATCCGCACGTCGCGTTCGGCCATGGCGTGCACCACTGCCTCGGCGCGCCGCTGGCTCGACTGGAACTCCAGCTGGCCATCGGTACCCTGGTGCGTCGGCTGCCGGGGCTGCACCTCGCCGTGCCGGTCGACGATGTCGCCTGGCGCGCGGACCGGCTGATCCGCGGCGTGCGGGCATTGCCGGTCGCTTGGTGAGGAGGCAGGGCGTGACGAATACCCGGTGGCGGATCACGGTCGACCACGAGGCTTGCATCGGATCGGCGGTGTGCGCTGGCACACTGCCCAGCCGGTTCAAGATCGTCGGCGACAAGTCGGTGCCGACGGACTCGGAGATCGAACCGGACGACGACGTGCTCGGCGCCGCCGAGTCCTGCCCGATGGAGGCGATCCTGGTGGTGGACGCGGCAACCGGCGCGGTCCTGGCCCCCGAGGCCTGACGATCACCCGATCGTGATCTTGCCCAGTATCGAACATCTGTTCGATACTGGAGGCATGAAGATCCACACCGAAGGTGACCGAGCACACGTGCCCGGCTCCCGTCATAGTGCCCGGTGCTGGGGCGTCTCGTTGTCGAGCGGCGCCCACGCGAGCGGCCGCCCGGCCGGCGGTGGCCCCCAGCGCCGTCGCGCCGAACGAACGGAGCGTGTGGCGGGCGGCCGTGGATCGGCGACCACCTGCCCACGCTCCGTTCTCGTCCCGGCCAGCTCAAACCCGCACCAGCACCTGGTCGATCGACTTGCGCACCAGGTCCGGCACCACGGCGTCGGCGGCCGGATAGCCGACCGGCACCACCGCGAACGCTTTCTCGTTGCGCGGCCTGCGCAGCACCTCACCGAGGAACCGCATCGGACTCGGCGTGTGCACAAGGGCCGCCAGCCCGGACAGGTGCAGCGCGGTGAGCAGCATGCCGACCGCGATGCCGACGGACTCGTCGACGTAGTAGTGCTTGTGCTGGTTGCCGGCATCGTCGAGGTAGAAACGCTGCTGGAACACCACGATCAGGTGCGGGGCGTCGGTCAGGTGCGGCTTCTCGTCGTCCGTGCCGAGTGGCCGCAGCGCCGCGAGCCACTCCTCGCCAAGCCGCCCGGCGTAGGAGATCCGTTCCTCCTCCTCGGCCGCCGCTCGAATCGCCGACCGCACGGCCGGATCCGTGACCAGCACGAAGGTCCACGGCTGCTGATGCGCACCGGACGGCGCGGTGGCCGCGACCGCGATCGCGTCCACGACAACCTGTTCCGGCACCGGGTCCGGCGCGAAGGCCCGCACGGTACGGCGTTCGTTCATCCGCGCCCGGAGTTCGGCCGCCGCCCTGACCGACTGGTCCATCGGCATCCGCGCCGGCCGGTACGGCACAGATCGGTAGGGCTGGTCGTGCATAGGGGTCCACCTGGTCATGGGCAGCAGTGTCGCCCACCCCACCCGGTCACCGACGGCGAACTCGGTCACGTCCGCGCCGACCGCGCGCACCGTGCCGGCGCCCTCCATGCCGGCCCGAACGGCAGCGTCATCGTGTCCGGGTCGGATCCGGCGGTAGGAAGGGCGCTTGTCCGATCGGCCACGTACGCTCTTGGGCCATGTCAGAGCCTCGGCGGATCGGTGTCATGGGCGGCACGTTCGATCCGGTGCACCACGGCCACCTGGTCGCGGCCAGTGAGGTCGCGTCCCGGTTTGGCCTGGACGAGGTCGTGTTCGTGCCGACAGGCGAACCATGGCAGAAGACCGACCGTCAGGTCAGCCCGGCCGAGGACCGCTACCTCATGACCGTGATCGCCACGGCGTCCAACCCCCGGTTCACGGTCAGCCGCGCCGACATCGACCGCAAGGGCCCGACGTACACCATCGACACACTGACCGAGATGCACGACGCCTACCCGGACGCGCAACTGTTCTTCATCACCGGAGCGGACGCCCTGGAACAGATCCTGTCGTGGCGCAAGGCCGAGGAGATGTTCGAGTACGCCCACTTCATCGGCGTCACAAGACCGGGCTACCACCTCAACGGCGAACACCTACCACGCGGCGCGGTCACCCTGGTCGAGGTACCGGCCATGGCCATCTCGTCCACCGGCTGCCGAGTCCGCGTGGCCAGCGGCGAACCGGTCTGGTACCTGGTCCCCGACGGGGTGGTGCAGTACATCAGCAAACGCGGCCTCTACCGCGCGTCAGCCCGCTGAACAGGCACGACACCGCTCCCGGACGCCGTGTCGACGAGCGACCGCACTCCTCCGGGGACGCGGAACGTTCGTCGCCGATAATCGAAGGTCGGGAACGTTCACCCGGTGCACCGAGGATCGAACATCTCCAGCTCGACCGCTGCTCTGACCGCCTCGCGGCGCCAGTCCGGCCACGCCGCCGATCGCGCACGCCACCCGGCACCTCCGCAAGCCCCCCGTGCATCGACGGAGTGTGCCCCGTGCTGTGCTGCTCCAGGCGCCAGCAAAGATGATCATGCAGGCGTCCGCCACGCGGCCTGTACCGTGCGTCGGCCGGCACCGGCGGGTCGGGGGCCGGCCCACGGGTACTCTGAGTTGCCGATCCCGGGCGGCCATCGTCCGGTTGGCGCGGATGTGCTCGGTGATCCGTCCGGTGATTTCCGGTGATTCCAGTGATGAGGAGGCTCGTGGTAGCCACGGAGAAGTCGCGTGAGTTGGCGTTGGTGGCGGCGGCCGCGGCGACGGACAAGAAGGCGCACGACGTGATCGTGCTCGACGTGTCCGACCAGTTGGTGATCACCGACTGCTTCGTCATCGCGTCCGCGCCGAACGAGCGCCAGGTAGGCGCCATCGTGGACAGCGTCGAGGAGAAGATGCGCGCCGCCGGCACCAAACCGGTCCGCCGCGAGGGCGCCCGTGAGGGTC
The DNA here is from genome assembly GCA_036270375.1 of Pseudonocardiaceae bacterium. Taxonomy (GTDB): domain Bacteria; phylum Actinomycetota; class Actinomycetes; order Mycobacteriales; family Pseudonocardiaceae; genus DATEPR01. The sequence continues at coordinate 3,035 of DATBCR010000029.1, forward strand.
GGTGGGTCCTGCTCGACTTCGTGGACGTCGTCGTGCACGTGCAGCACGTGGACGAGCGTTCGTTCTACGGCCTCGAACGGCTGTGGAAGGACTGCCCCCGGATCCCGTTCGACGCCGGCCCCGACTCGGTGACCTCGGCCGAACAGGCCGGTGCGCCGGAAGGCACTCGGACGTGACCCTCGGTCGGCTCGTGTTGTGGCGGCACGGCGAAACCGACTACAACGCCACCGGCCGGATGCAGGGGCATCTGGACTCCCAACTGACCCCGACCGGTTGGAATCAGGCCAGGTTCGCGGTGCCGGCCCTGGTCCGCTTCGAGCCGGACATCGTCCTCACGTCCGACCTGCGCCGCGCGACCGACACGGCCACGGTCTTCACCGAAGCATCCGGCGTGCCGCTCCGGATCGACAAGCGCCTGCGCGAGACCAACCTCGGCAAGTGGCAGAGCCTCACAACGGCCGAGGTCGAACAGGGCTGGCCGGGCGGCATGGCAACCTGGCAGAGCGACGCGACCTGGGCGCCACCGGACGGCGAGAGCCGCGTCGACGTCGCGAGCCGAACCGGCGATGTGGTGGCCGAACTGGACACCGAGTTCGACCGAACTGTGCTGTTGTGCGTGCACGGCGGCGTGATCATCGCCCTGACCGCGAGCCTGCTCGGCATCCCGGTGTCGATGTGGCCGAAGCTGGGCGGAATCGCGAACTGCCACTGGACCGTCCTGACGCGACGCCCCGGCGGCGACGGCGCATGGCGGCTGGCGGCCTACAACGCCGGCATCACCGGGTGCGTGTCGATGTGACGGAACAATATCCACTGCTGCTCGTGTTCGCCGACTCGCTGGCGTACCACGGCCCGGTCGGCCCGATGCCGTCGGACGATCCCCGGCTGTGGCCCAACGTGGCCGCAGCCCGGCTCGGCGGCCGCGCCCGACTGTTCGCGGGCGCCGGCTGGACCGCGCGGGACGCCTGGTGGGCCCTGGTCGGCGACCCGAACGTGTGGGCCCTGCTACCCGAGGTCGACGCCGTGGTGCTGGCGGTCGGCAGCATGGACACGTTGCCGTCGCCACTGCCGACGTACCTGCGAACCGGCCTGCGGTACCTGCGCCCGGACGGTGTGCGCCGCTGGGCTCGCAAGGCGTACGGAGAGATCCAACCGACGCTGTCCCGTGTACTGCGCGGACACCCGGTCGCCCTGCCACCCGCCCTGACCGTCCGCTACCTGGACGACTGTCTCAACGCCGTCCGCGCGCTACGCCCGGACCTACCGATCTACGGTGTTCTGCCGGCGACCCACCGCGCGGCCGCCTACGGTTACGTACACACCGGCCACCGGCCGGCCACCGAGGCGATCGCCGCCTGGGGGCACCGGCGAAGCGTGCCGCTGCTCGATCTGACCGCGCTGACCGGCGCACACGTGCTCGGAGGCCAGGGAAACCCGGACGGCATGCACTGGGGCTGGGCCGGGCACGCCATGGTCGGCGCCGCGATCGCGGCACTCGTGTCTCATGACGATCGCGAGCCAGGACTCTCCGGCGCTGCGTCAGCCAGTTGAGGCAATGGGAACCGTAGGCTCGGTGTCCGTGCCCGTCGTCGTTGTCACCGACTCGACCGCATACCTGCCGGAGGGCTTCGCCGACCGGCAGTCGGTCCCGGTCGTGCCGTTGCATGTGCTCGTGGATCAGGACAGTTGCCTGGACGGCGTGGACTTCGGACCGGCCGAACTGGCCAGAGCCCTCGACGACCGGCGCACGGTCACCACGTCCCGCCCGACTCCGGCGGAGTTCGCCGACCACTACCGAAGCGCCCTGCGGGCCGGCGCGCCAGGAGTGGTGTCGGTCCACCTGTCCCGCGACCTGTCCGGCACGTGGGAGGCGGCCCGGCTGGCGGCCGAGGAGGTCAACGCGGCCGACGGCACCGAGGTGGTGCGGGTGGTCGACTCGCGCACCACGGGCATGGGCCTGGGTTTCGCGGTCCTGGCGGCAGCGGCGGTTGCCGCCCATGGCGCCGACGCGTCCGAGGTGGAACGCGTGGCAACCGATGCGGCGTCCCGGACCAGAACCATTTTCTGCTTGCAGACACTGGAACATCTACGCCGTGGCGGCCGGATCGGCCCGGCAGCCGCACTAGTCGGGTCAGCGCTCGCGGTGAAGCCGTTGCTACACGTGTCCGGCGGCCAGATAGTGCCACTGGAGAAGGTCCGCACAACGAGCCGAGCGGTGACCCGCCTGGTCGAACTGGCCATAGCAGCGGCTGGCGACGGACCGGTCGGCCTTGCCGTGCACCATCTGGGAACCCCGGAACGGGCCGTCGAACTGGCCACCCGCCTGGCGGAGCGACTGCCGAACTCGGCCGGCTGCCTGGTTTCCGAGGTCGGCGCGGTGATCGGCGCGCACACCGGCATGGGCGTACTGGGCGTGGTCGTGCTGCCAGGCGGCCTCGGCTGAATCCACCAGCCTGACACACCGGTCCGACAGTTCCCCGCCAACTGTCCACAGCCGCACCAAACCGTCCACAGGCGACGGTCCACAGCCGCCACACCAAGACCGCACAACCTAGCGTTGACAACATGAACCACCACCCGCCCACCAGGCAAACAGAAGACTCACGCGCCCGACTGGCCACCCTGATCCGAGAAATGGGCCCAGAAGCCAAGGCACCGCCCAACCAAGCCGAGCAAGCCACGGACCGACCGGACACGAGAGCCGGCCGCCTGGTAGAACGCTGGCTACCTGGCGGCACCAAAACCACTGACGGCCTCAAGTCATTGACAAGCCGCCACAAACTAGGCGTAGCCGTAGTAGCAATAGCGTTGCTGACAGCAATAGGCACTGCGGTGATCCTGGCCGCCCAACAACCAGCAGCAGAACCGGCCCCACTGCTGGCAGCGGCGGTCAACGCCGGCCCAAGCACCCCAACCCAAGGCCCATTGGTAATCAGCGTAGTAGGAAAGGTAACAAAACCAGGCCTGGTAACCCTGACCAACGGAGCCCGAGTAGCCGACGCGATCCAGGCGGCCGGCGGCCTACTACCCGGGACGGACGACACAGCCCTGAACCTGGCCAGACGCCTCGCCGACGGAGAACAGATCTACGTAGGCGTCCCAGTCCCAGCCAACATCCAACCAACGGATACCGACCCAACCGCAACAGCCACCGCCCCAGCCCCAGCGGCAAGAAAGGGCAGAAAACAGGACACGGCCACAGACCCGGCCAACAAGATCAACCTAAACACGGCAACAGCGGACCAGTTGCAGAATCTACCAGGAATCGGCCCAACAATGGCCCAACGAATCCTAACCTGGCGAGCCCAACACGGCCGCTTCGACAGCATAAGCCAACTAAGAGAGGTGGGCGGAATAGGCG
>DATBCR010000030.1:0-5869 GCA_036270375.1 Pseudonocardiaceae bacterium
ACCTCCCGGTCCGACGCCCGAGACAACCGTCCGAACATAACGTCCCAACCGGCCATACGGAACATGGCACAATGGTGAGCAACCGAATGGACCAGTCCAATGCGACACACGCCTCGATACCCGGCCGAACGTCGTACGCCGGTCGGCGGCTACGAAGCGTGTGCGCTGCAGTGTTGTGGCTGCTAACCTCCGCCACGGCGACGGTTCATCGCCCAACCCCGGCCGGCTCACCTCCCCAGCAGCCGGACCGACGTCGTCGGAGGCCGAACAGCACCAGTGTGATCGTGCCGGTCCGGGAGTCTTCCCTTTCCCCTCCTCTTCCCCTTTCCCCTTTTCCCCTTGATCAGCTCAGCTGGGTCGGTCTGGCAGTCGTCAGCGAGGAACTTGACATGCCATGCCACAAGAACTTCAAGAAGCTCGTCCGCGACCGGATGGTCAGGACCGGCGAGTCGTACACCGCCGCTCGCGCGCACTTCGAGCCACCAGCGCCGAAACTCGTCGGCGACCCGAATGCCAGAACCATCACTAGGGCGCCGACCTGCGCAACCCGGTCACCGGGCTGGCCTTCAGCAAGGAACTGTTGTTCGGCCTCGCAGGCGGTATCGGCCCCGCCTACCTGGTGTTCGTGTGCCGGACCTGGACGAGCACGAACCTGGACGGCCGATTCAACACGCTGTACTTCGAGAAGACGGGCTTCTTCGAGACGGTGTCCGCGCGACTGGGGCTACCCATACAGGTCCGGCCAACGGCCAAGCCGGACGCGACCGAAAAGCAGCTGCGGCAGGCATTGGCCGCCGCGTCCGAAGTGGCCGTGACGCTCGACCTGGTCCGCGTGCCCGGCCAGTCGGTGCCCTCCAGCATACCGTACGCCCATACACGGTAACCGTTTCCGGTGACACCAACCTCACCGTGCCCGGCCTGCCGTCCGGAACGGTGACGATGGCCTGGGATGAACTGATCGAGGCGAGATGGACCCACGCCAAGAAATACGGCGGCCTGTTCGTGTTCGGCACGCCGACCGCACCGGTCGACCTGCGGTCGGCGGTGGCGGCGGCCATTGGTCGAACCACCGACTGCCTGCCGGCACCGGCCAGAAGTAGCTTCGACAGCAGCTTCGGCTTCCAGGGCATGCGAAAATGGGCCACGTCGCTCACCGACCCACGCGACCGGCGGGGATGGCCCAAGCTGTTCGCCGAGCCCGACGCACGCCGCACCGCGCTGGCATCGGTGGTCAGCGGCCTCGCCGATGACGGCGCCGCCCGGCGGCTCTACGCGGCCTTCCTCGACGAGGCAGCGGACCTGCTGACCGAGCCGGCGTTGGCCGACATCGCCGACACCTATCGCACCCTCGGTGACCGTTGGATCGCGTTCGTCGATCTGGCCGGCGCACCGGAGGCCACGCCAGCCGATCTGGCCGAGCGACTGCCGGAGCTGGCCGACGCCGAACAAACCGCCGCACTCTCGTAGCACGCACTGCCATTGGCCACCACACAGTCCGAATAGGACGATGGCCCGCCTACCGCACCCCAGCCTCGTCGAGGAGGAGACGGGCCTCCTCATACTGGTCCGGGTCGACAAGGATGCGCGGGGACACCGCCCCGATGGAGCCGTCGATGACGTTCATGTGCGTGTCGGTGACGGTGACCTTGATCCCCGCGTCGGTGAGAACCGAGGTGGCGAAGGAGATCAGCAGCGGATCGTTGGACCTGATGAGCTCGCGCATGGGCACCCCGGCGTCGACGGCATAGACCCCAACAGTACCGGGCCACGGTCACTGCGGCCGGTCGGCAGGCGAAAATAGAACAGGTTATTGTCATTGGCCCATGGGTGCCGGAAGCTGGACAGCGAACCGAAGCAGCGGACGGAAGGACCGTGATGGACCTGATCGCACTCGAGGAGATTCGCCGGCTGAAGTACCGCTACCTGCGTAGCGTCGACCTCAAGCGCTGGGACGAGTTCGCGGACACGCTGGCCGTAGACGCGACAGCCGACTACGGCACCCCGGTCTACGGGCGGCCGCTGAAGCTGGCCGGCCGCGACGAGATCGTGGCGTTCATGCGCGACCGGCTAGGGTCGGAGATCATCACGGTGCACATGGCAGGCCAGCCCGAGATCGACATCGACGGCGACGACGCCACCGGCACCTGGTGCATGCAGGACACCGTGATCGCGACCGAGCACCAGATCGCAATCCAGGGCGCGGCGTTCTACGAGGACAGATACCGCCGTGACGAGGACGGCGAGTGGCGCATCAGCCACACCGGCTACGAGCGAACCTACGAGGCAATGCTCGCCTTGAAGGATCTGCCCGGCTTCCAACTCACCGCCAACCGGTGGACCACGGGCGGCTGAAGTCACTGGATCTGCCCGGCTTTCGGCTCGCCGCGAACGGGTGTGCTGCGGGCGGCTGAGGTCAAGGATCTGCGCGGCTTTCGACTCACCGCCAACCGGTGGGCCGCGGCCGGCTGACGTCAAGGATCTGCACGCGCTTCGGCTCGCTGCGAACGGGTGGGCTGCTGGCGGCTGAGGTCAAGGATCTGCGCGGGCTTTCGGCTCGCCGCGGCCGGTCGGCGGCTGGCGGCTGGCCTCAAAGGATCTGGCGGCTCCCAGCTCACCGCCAACCGATGGGCCGCTGGCCGCTGACCTCAACGGTGACCGCGTCGGCCGCCGCTACGAGCGCCCGCCCGCGCCGCGCGATCTCGGCGGCGGTGATGGCGTCGCCGACGTACAGGGTGAGCACGAGTTCCTGGTTGCCGTCGACGTCGAACGTCGGCGCCGCGATCAGGCTCACCGGATGTTTGCGCCGCGCGGTCAGGTCGGCGTCGAGGTACACCCGCTCGCCGAGGCTGGAGACCACCTCGCCGACCAGGTCGCGCACCTCCGCCGGCAGGTCGTACGCGGCGACCCCGGCCATCAGCGAGTGCAGCCGCATGCCCGCCGGTGTCAGGCTCTCCACCAGGTACCCGCGTTCATGGCACTCGCCGACGACCCGGCGTAAGTGCGCGCGGTCGGTCCGGGTCGGCAGCGTCGGCGGTCGGGCCAGCCAGTCGTCGAGGGCTCTGTCACCACCCCAGAGCACGTACATCAGGCCGACCGGCGGGGCGAACGGGTAGGTCTGGCCGACCTTGACCGCCCCGGCCGCCCGGGTCGGCCCGTTGCGTTCCAGCACCAGAATCTGCTCACCGACCAACGCGGACGCGGTGCACACCGTGTCATAGCGGGTACTCAACTCGGCGAGGTGGCGCCGGGCCAGCGCAGCGGCCGCGAAGTCGTTCTGGGCCACCCGTCCCGCGGCGATCAGCGCCGGCCCCAGCCCGTAAACCTTGGTCACCGGGTCATGCACGAGGTAACCGCCGGACGACAGCGCGGCGACAATGCCAAGGCAAGTCGGCTTGGACAGTCCGACACCCCGGGCCAGCTGGGACAGGCCGAAGCGCTCGCCCTCGCGCGCGACCAGGAAGTCCAGCACCGCGACCACCCGCTCGGTCGGCGGCGACCGGCGGGTTACCATTGCCAATCCATAGAACACGTTCTAGCCTGGCAAGGCCAAGCACTGTACCGCATCGGTACATATTTGTACCGGCCCACCGAGGTGTCAAGGAGCCGCCGGTGCTGACCCAGCCGTTTGCGGACGCGATTACCGAGGCCGAGAAGGTCATCGCCGAGGCCCCGCACATCCGGACCGAACAGGATCTCGTCGAGGGCTACGACTACCTCGCCGGCAGCATCCGAGCCTCGCTCCAATTGGCCTGGGCCTACCAGCGCGACTTCCCGTACTTCGTCCGGTCCACCGGCCCTTACACCAAGCTGGGCCTGGACAACCCGGACACCCTGTACTTCCATTCCTACCTGCGCGAGGACAGCGAGTACGTGGTGACCGGCCGGCGCGGCAGCACCGCGGACCTCAGCTTCCAGGTGCTCAACGGGGACTACTCGCCGGTGGAGGTGCCCGACAGCCTGACCGCGTTCGACGACCGCGCCGTCGAGATCGCCGCCGACGGCACGTTCGGATTGCGGTTCGGCCCGGCAAAGCCGAACGCCGGCCCGAACTACTTCGCCCTCGGTCCCGGATCGGCGATGCTGATCGTGCGGGAGGTCTTCAGCGACTGGCGCACCGAACGGCCCGGCACCATTCGCATCCACCGGACCGGCACCACCGGCGCACCGCCGCCGTTGACAACGGACGTGCTCACCAAGCGCTATCGCGTCGCCGGGAAGATCCTGCTCAGCCGGCTGCGCACCTTCCTCGCCTTCCCGCAGTGGTTCTACCTGAAGCTGCCTGTCAACACGATGACCGAGCCACGTGTCACACCCGGCGGCTTGAGCACGCAGTTCTCCTCGGTCGGCCACTACGACCTGGACACCGACCAGGCCATGATCGTCACCGTGCCGGCCTCGGACGCGCCATACCAGGGCTTTCAGCTCGGCAGCATGTGGTACGTCTCGCTGGACTACATCAACCACCAGACCAGCCTCACCGCCGACCAGGCCCGCGTCGACCCGGACGGCATGATCCGGTTCGTCGTCAGTGAGCGTGACCCCGGTCTCGCCAACTGGCTGGAGTGCGCAGGACATCGTCGCGGCTACCTGCAGATTCGATGGCAGCGACTGTCCAGGCAGCTCACGCCGGCCGACGGCCCCCAGATCGAGGTGGTCAACGTGGACGAACTGGCGCAGAGACTGCCGTTCCATGCGCAGGCACGGGTGACACCGCGGCAGTATGCCGAGCGGATCGCCGCGCGCCAAGCGGCCGTCGCCGACCGAATGTTGGGCTGACCGATGGATCTGTTGCGGGACAAGGTTGTTGTGGTGTCCGGTGTCGGCCCCGGCCTTGGCCGGGCGATCGCGGTCCAGTGCGCGCGAGCCGGCGCGGACGTCGTCCTGGCCGCCCGCACGGAGTCCCGGCTGGCCGAGGTCGCCAAGGAGATCACCGGGCTCGGTCGGCGAGCGTTGCCGGTGCGGACCGACATCACCGACGACGCATCGGCCGAGCACCTGGTCGCCGCGACGCTCGATGCGTTCGACCGAGTGGATACCTTGGTACACAACGCATTCGCGTTCCCGCCCATGACTGACCTGCTCGCGACCGACATTGACACGATCCGCGTCTCGTTCGAGACGAACGTGCTCGGCGCGCTTCGCCTGACCCGGTTGTGCACGCCCGCCCTGGACTCGGCCAACGGCTCGGTCGTGATGATCAACTCGGCCGTGCTGCGGCATTCCCGGCGGACCTTCGGTGCCTACAAGATGGCCAAGACGACGCTGTTGTCCGTCGCGCAGAGCCTGGCCACCGAACTCGGACCGCGCGGAGTCCGCGTCAACTCGGTCGCCCCCGGCTACATTTTGGCCGACGCCCTCAAGTGGTACTTCGGTTACCTGGCAAAGGAACGAGGCGTGCCGGCGGCCCAGGTCCACGACGAGACCGCGGCCACGACCGACCTGCGCAGGCTGCCCGAGCCGGACGAGATCGCGAACACGGTGGTATTCCTCGCCTCCGACCTGGCCAGTGCGATCACCGGACAGTGCATCGACGTCAACTGCGGCGAGTACCACCACTAGACAGTGTTTCGACAAGCTGGGAGCGCCACGATGAGCACCGGGCGGGACAACGTCGGCACGGTCGAGGATCTGCACGCCTCGGCGACCACGATCACCGGGCTCGCCGACTTCGGCACCGACGACTACCGCGACGGACTCGCGGTGCTGCTGGATTCCTACGCACGCGACGCCGACCTGACCCCGTTGGGCAACAAGGTGATGCGGGCATTCCTGCGTGGCGCCTTGGTGGCGAGGTTGTTCAGCGAGGCCGCGTGGCACCGGTATCCGGAGCACGTGGAAGTGCCGATCGAGCGGCCGATCTTCGTGACCG
>DATBCR010000031.1:0-5063 GCA_036270375.1 Pseudonocardiaceae bacterium
GTCCGCGTCGAACCACGGCTCGGCCTCGGTGGCCCGGATGTCGTCCGCGGTAAGCGCGCCTTGTTCCGGGTGCCACGCGAAGGCGAGGTGGTTGACCTCGGTGACGGCGTCCTCGTCCGCACCTGGCCGGAAAGCCCGCAGCCGCACGCCATCCGGCAGTGTGGTCGGCGGGAGGTCGTCGGTGAGGTCCCGACTCAGCCGCCGCATCTCACGCACCCTGGCGAAGCCGAACCGGGCCGCGAGGCGCGCCGCTGCCGGTTGGTCGCCGTGTGCCCAGACCCGCAGACGGTCGCCGGGATCGGCTGTGATGCCGGTCCGGTCCACCAACCTGGCGACCAAGTCGGCGCCGACACCCTGGCGGCGATTCGCCGGTCGCACCACGAGTTCGGCCACCAGGCGGCCGGCCGTGTCCCCAGTGGTGTTCAGGTGGACGCAGCCGACCATGGTGTCGCCACGCACCGCGATCAGGTACTCGCCGCCACGGTATTCCCCTGGCAGGCCGTCGCCATCGGGCAGCGAGGGCCGACCATCCACCGCGGCCACGTCGGCCAACAGCGCCCTCAGCTCGACCACGTCGGCGTTGTCGCGCCAGGAGAAGTCCGTCACCGGACCGACGCTAGATCACCGTCAGGACAGCACGTTCAGCGAGTCCATCCGGATCGGGAGAATCGGGCCGGACGTGGTGGTCGCCGGGCGGCCGGGCCGGACGAACTTGTAGCCGACGTTGCGCACGGTGCCGATCAGCTGCTCGTGCTCGGAACCCAGCTTCGCCCGCAGCCGCCGCACGTGCACGTCGACGGTCCTCGTGCCGCCGAAGAAGTCGTAGCCCCAGACCTCCTGCAGCAGCTGGGCGCGGGTGAACACCCGACCGGCGTGCTGGGCGAGGTACTTGAGCAGCTCGAACTCCTTGTACGTGAGGTCGAGCGGCCGGCCGCGCAGCCGCGCGGTGTAGGTGGACTCGTCGATCACCAGTTCACCGAGCTGGATCGAGCCGTCGCCGCCGCCGGACTGCTCGGCACCGCGCGAGCGCACCAGGCGCAGCCGGGCGTCCACCTCGGCCGGGCCCGCCGTTGGCAGCAGGATCTCGTCGACGCCCCACTCGGCGTTCACCGCGACCAGGCCGCCCTCGGTGATCACGGCCACCACGGGGGCCTCGACACCGCTGCTGGACAGCAGGCGGCACAGGCTGCGGGCAGCGGCGAGGTCGTACCGGGCGTCCACCAGGATCGCGTCGTAGGGGGCGGCTTCCAGTAACGACGCCACGTCGGGCTCGTGCGCGCGTACCTTGTGCGAGAGAAGTCCCAAAGCCGGCAGAACGGCGCCCGGTTCCGGGTCACTTGTCAACAGCAGCAGATCGACACCCATGACGGCGCACCTTCCTGATCGGTGCGGGCCAGCCAGTCGGCGACCCGGCAGCGTTTGGCGGTGGGCGCGGCGTCGTTGCCGGCGGATGTCGGGGACAATACCCACATGTCCTCGAATAACCCAGGTCGTGACGGCAGCGTCACACATTTGGCGTCAAATGCCGCTGCTGATCGGGCACAGTGGGTCGGATCGAACCGCGAAGGACGGACAAAACGTGTGAAGAAGCCCGTGAAGATCACCATCATCGTGCTCATCGTGCTGGTCGGCGTCCTGGTCGCGGCCGACTACGGGCTTGCGGCGGCGGCGGAATACCAGGTGTCGCAGAAGATGCGCACCGAACTGAACCTCGCGAACGACCCATCGGTGGACATCCACGGATTCCCGTTCATCACGCAGGCACTGGCCGGGGACTACTCGGACATCACGATCAACGCGACCGGTGTGCCGGCCAAGAACACGCTGCGCGACATCGAGGTGGACGCGGACCTGCACAACGTCCGCGTGAAGCTGTCCGACCTCCTGTCCGGCAACGTGCAGACGATCCGGGTGGACGAGGTGGACGGCCAGGTGAAGGTCAAGGCGAGCGACATCGGGCGGCTGCTCGGCCTGCCCGACCTGACCATCAACCCGGTGTCGCTGGACACGGTGCTCGGTGTCGGCGCGGAGGACGCGTTGAAGCAGCGGCAACTGCAGCAGAATCCGGGCGACCCGAACCCCCTGACGAGCGAGGCGGGCGTCGAACTGACCGCGTCGATCGACCTGGCAGGCGAGAAGACGTCCGTGAACGCGTTCGGTGTGATCTCGCTCTCCAACGGCGGCATTCTGATCACGCCGAAGAAGCTGCAGCTATCCAACGGTCTGGTGTCCGGGGCGCTGCCGGACAGCCTGCTGCAGAGCTTCGCACACCTGTTCTAGACCCAGTTGAGCACCAAGAGCCTGCCGCTGCCGTTCACCGTCCGGGCGACCGGGGTCGAGGTGGAGAGCGGCGCGCTGGTTGTGCAGGGCAAGGCAGACAACATCCTGCTCAGCAGTGGCAATCTGAACCAGTGACCGGTGTCTGGGTGCTGATCGGCACGGTGGTGGTCGCGGGCGCGATCGCCTGGCTGCTGCAGGCGCGGGAGGGTCGGATCCGGCCCTCGGCCGCCGCCCCGCCTTCGGACGGGTTGCCGGAGCCGGTGCGCGCGGCACTGGCGGCCGCCCCGTCGGTGACGTTGCTGCAGGTGTCGACGACGTTCTGCGCGCCCTGCCGGCACGCCCGCACGGTCCTGCGCCACCTGGCCGACGGCACCGACGGGCTCACCCACGTGGAGCTGGACGTCACGGACCGGCCGGAGATCGCCACGTCACTCGGCGTGCTGCGAACGCCGACGACGGTCGCGTTCACCAGTGACGGCACGGAACTGCTGCGCGTCGGCGGCGTACCGCGCGGTGACACGCTGATCGAGGCGCTGCGGCCACACCTCCGGTAACCCCGGTCGGCGTGCGCACCCCGTTCCATCTGGTGGACATCGCTCCCAGGAGTAGGGCGCACGAGGTACTGTCGCATGCGTGCAGACGATGCTGACCAGGCGCCGCGTGGTGGACTTCCGCCGCGTCGAGAGCAGCCTGTGTCGGGGCATCTGTTAGCCCTCGCGCATTTCCGCGAACGCGTTGTGCCGCAACCGCTTTGCCGGTTGATCCACCGATTCCCCGCTCCGCACGAGCATGCCCGTCACGGACAGCGCACAGGTCCCTGTCCCGGGCCCGGAGGCCACGATGGCAACCACACGACAACAACCAAGCCAGGTCGATGTCCGAGGACCGCGTTTCGGCGCGTGGATCACCACCGTCGTGCTCGCGATCGTGCTGGTCACCGGTTGGTGGCCGCTGCTGGCCGGACAGGCTGTCGTGTTCGCGATCGGCGCGTTCGCCGGGCTGCGGCACGCGCCGTACGGCCTGGTGTTCCGGTACCTGGTCGCACCGCGACTCGGGCCGGTCCTGGAGCGCGAGGACGAGGCGCCGCCACGGTTCGCCCAGGGCGTCGGGGTGGTGTTCGCGGCCGTCGGCGTGCTCGGGTACGCGTCCGGGCTGACGGCGCTCGGCCTGGTGGCCACGGCGCTGGCGCTGGTCGCCGCACTGCTCAACGCGGCCGTCGGGTTCTGCCTCGGCTGCGAGACGTACCTGCTGCTGCGGCGGGCCGGGGTGCCGGCCTTCGGGCGAGGGTGACGGCTAGATCCGAATGTCGAATCAAACACGATTGTGGGAGCCACTCGATGAGCCGTGACAACGTGCTGGTGTCCGCCCAGTGGGCGGAAGACAACCTGGACACAGCAGGGGTGGTGTTCGTCGAGGTGGACGAGGACACCAGCGCCTACGACGGCGGCCACATCCCAGGGGCCGTCAAGATCGACTGGAAGACGGAGCTGCAGGACCAGGTCCGCAGGGACTTCGTGGACAAGGCAGGCTTCGAGAAGCTGTTGTCCGAGAAGGGCATCGGCAACAACGACCGGGTCGTCCTGTACGGCGGCAACAACAACTGGTTCGCCGCGTACGCCTACTGGTACTTCGCCCTGTACGGCCACGAGAACGTGCGACTGCTCGACGGCGGCCGCAAGAAGTGGGAACTCGACGGCCGCCCGCTGGCCGCCGACGACGTCAAGCGTGAGGCCACCAACTACTCGGCACACGAGCCGAACACCGCGATCCGCGCGTTCCGGGACGAGGTCGTCGCCGCGATCGGCAACAAGAACCTGATCGACGTGCGGTCCACGGACGAGTTCTCCGGCAAGCTGCTCGCCCCCGCACACCTGCCGCAGGAGTCCGCGCAGCGGCCCGGCCACGTGCCGACCGCACTGAACGTGCCGTGGGCCAAGGCGGCCAACGAGGACGGCACGTTCCGGTCCGACGACGAACTGCGCGAGCTGTACGCGGACGCGGGCCTCGACGAGTCGCGGCCCACCATCGCGTACTGCCGGATCGGTGAGCGTTCCTCGCACACGTGGTTCGCCCTACACGAACTCCTCGGCCTGACGGACGTCAAGAACTACGACGGTTCGTGGACCGAGTACGGCTCGCTGGTCGGCGTGCCGGTCGCACTGGGATCGGAGTCCTGAGACATGACAGACACATGCGGCGCTCCGGCGCAGTCCGCACCGCTGCCCGCCGGCATCGACATCGGCACCCAGGTGGTGGTGGCCGGCAAGGTCCTTGCCGGTGACCAGCCAGTGGGCGGCGCGTTCGTCCGCCTGCTCAACGGCGACGGCGACTTCGCAGGCGAGGTCGTCGCGTCGAGTACCGGGGACTTCCGGTTCTACGCGGCACCCGGCGACTGGACGGTGCGCGCACTGCACCGCACCGGCAACGGCCAGGCGTCCCTGCACGCGGCCGGCCCCGGCCTGCACGAGGTGACGGTCGGCGTCGCTCCGTCCTGACCATTTCCGACCACGGCGTGGGTGTCACGGCACCCACGCCGTGGTCGGTTATTCTGGCCCGGTGGAGCAGTTCTATACGGCACTGTTGGTCGCCGTAGTCGTCGCGGTCGCCTGGTTCGCGTGCTACGTGGTGTACCGGTTGCTCGGCGATCACCGCTGAACGGCAGACTGTCCGCTGATGACTTCTTCCTCCCCGAACCCGAACCCGTCGGCCGGCAGTGGTGACGCCGCCATCCGCGCGGCGGCCGAACGCGCGCGCGGCACCCGGCACCGCAACCTGCCCCAGTT
>DATBCR010000032.1:0-10275 GCA_036270375.1 Pseudonocardiaceae bacterium
GCCCACAGAAGCCCTGCGCACTGGCTGCCGGCTGCTTCTCGCCCTGGGACTGGGCTGCGGTGTGTCGGCTGATGAGGTGATCGACCTGCGGGTCGGCAGCGTCCGGGTCGTCGGCAACGGCGCGGTTGTTGTCGAAGTCACGGGTCGGCGGGCTCGGCTGGTGATCTGTCGGCAACGGTGGGAACACCTCCTGGCCGAGCACGTCGAGACTGCGGGCTGCGGATATCTGTTCCGTCCGAACGCTGTCCGGGCGAAGAATCTCGTGTCGAACTTCCTGGCGCGGGCTCATCGCGGTCCCGCCACCCCACCGGTCAAGGTCGGCCGGCTGCGGGACACCTGGATCGTCGAGCACCTGGCGGCCGGGACACCATTGCCGGTGTTGGTAGCCGCCGCCGGCCTGGACGGCCTCTCCAGTCTGGATCGGCTGTTGCCGCATCTGCCGGTGGTCGGACCGGAGCGCGCCGAGCGGCACCTCCGTGAACTGGCGTGAACGCTACGGCCGCGACCGACAGCCTGCTCGGCGATGAAGTCGACCTCGTGTCGGATGCGGAGGTCGAGCGCGCCCGCAACTACATCAAGGCGACCGGATTGGTGGAGTTCTTCACCACCGCGCTGGCCGATCGCAGGCGCAGCCCAGCGGGGCGGCCCCGCGCCCTCACGGTCGAGGCCCTGCTGGTGGGGTTGCTGCTGGCCGCAGTCAGGGACCGCAACGTGCTGCTGAGCACAACAAACCTGCTGCTGCATCACCGGATCTCGGCGCGCTCCCGCCACGTCCTGGGTGTCGCGGCCCGGTCGTTGACCGCGAACTCGATTGAGGCGTCCTACGCGGTCGTGCGTCGGCTGTTCCACGCGATGATCGCCGTGTTTGACGACTCCCCGAACCCGAAGAACCGGAAGTTGACCGAGGAGCAGTTCGCTGCCCGGCTCACGCCGATGACCTTGGGTGACCAGGCGCAACGGCGGGAGCTGCGGGACTGGGTGGGCAATCGACTGCTGGCCCCGAGCCTGGCCGGGATGCTGGACGTCCTGCGGGCCTATCCGGCGACCGGCAGTTGCGTGGACGCCACCCCGATCAAGACCCATGCCCGCAAGCCATCCCGGTCGGCCGGCACTACCTCGGCCGATCCAGACGCCGGACTTTACCTGCGCACCAGCGCCTCCAAACCAGCCCAACAGCCGCAGGACAGCAAGGTGAAGGGCAGGCCCGGCGCCAAAACGATGACGAAGGTCGTGAAGGAGCTGTTCGGCTACGAGGCCACCCCCTGCTGGTCAACGGCTCCACTCACCCGGTCGACAATCGGATCGCACCGCCGGTTCTGGTGGGCGGTTACGTGCTTGAACGTCCCGGGCATCGGCCCGGTGGGGCCGCGGCCGACGTGCTGCGACACGCCATCAGCAACGGTTGGCCGACCGGACCGCTGGCTGGCGATCGGGCCTACAACAACAGCGACTCGGACACCTTCCAGCTCCCCGCACTGGCACTGGGGTTCGAATTGTTGTTCGACTACCGCGATGACCAGCTCGGTATCCAGGCCGAGCACGCCGGCGCGGTTCAGATCGAAGGACGCTGGCACTGCCCACACATGCCAGCTGGACTGGTCGAGGCGACCAAAGACTTCCGCGGTGAACAGATCGCTGAGGACACCTGGCGGCAGCGGCTGGCCGCGCGGCGCGCCTACGAGCTGCGGCCGAAGGCCCACCCGGACAACGAGGGACATCAACGAATGCATTGCCCAGCCGCCGGCGACTCGCCCACAGTTCGGTGCCCAATGAAGAAGACGTCGATGCGGTTCACCGCCAAGCCGACCGTGGTCCCGACCGCCAGCCCGGTCGACCCGCCGCTGGTCTGCGCGCAGCAGTCGATCACTATGCCACCGGAAGCCGGCGCGAAGCACGGGCAGGCTCTGCCGTTCGAAAGTCCCGAGTGGAGTAACGCGTATCACACCCTGCGCAACGGGGTCGAGGGCACGAACGGATACCTGAAAGACCGACCAACATGAACCTGGAATCGGCCGGCACCCGACGAGTTCGAGGGATCGCCGCGGTGAGCTTCTTGGTCGGGTTCCAGTTGGCTGCGTCGAACCTGCGCAAACACGCTCGCTGGCGCCATGCTCACCAGGCCGACCCAGATACGCCACCCCGACGGCGAGCCCGCCGACGCACAACCCGACCGCTGACCGACTGGACACCACAAGCGGACTGAGATCCGCGTCTCGGCTGCGCAACCGTTCACCGCCTCAGCCGTCCAACCATCATGCGAACCAATTCGGAAACCAGTAAGGACGCCGCAACCTGCGACGCCCTTACAAAGACTTCACGATCTCAGACCTGAATAACGTCGGTCCGAGTAGGCTGATTTCGTCGTCAGCCCTGGAGTGGGCGAGGGGGGAGTTGAACCCCCACGTCCTTTCGGACACACGGACCTGAACCGTGCGCGTCTGCCATTCCGCCACTCGCCCGAAGTGACGCGGAGAGACTAGCACGAGGTCGGGGATGGGTTTGAAGTGACCTGTGTCGGGGTGGACGGGCACCGATACGATCGGGTCAGGATCAGTCGCAAGAAGGGATGGCAGCCGTGGGCCTCGTGCAGCGCTTCGAGCGCCGTCTCGAAGGCATGGTCGGGAACAGCTTCGCGCGCGTGTTCGGTGGCAGCGTCGTGCCACAGGAGGTCGCGCAGGCTCTGCAACGCGAGGGTGAGTCGAATGTCCGCGAGCTTGCTGGCGGACGGTTACTGGCACCGAACAGCTACCAAGTACTTCTCGGGGCCACCGACCACGACCGGCTCGCAGGCGCTGAGCAGGACGAACAGCGCATCACAGCGCTGTTCACGGACTGCGTAGCGGAGTATCTCGCGGAGCACGGATGGGAAACGTACGGTGACGTCGTAGTCTCCCTAGAGCGTTCTGACGCGCTGCACACCGGACAGTTCCGAACCCGCTCGTCCGTCGACCCCGACGTACGCCGACGGTCAGCACCACCTCGCAACGCAGGAGACCGAGCAATGAGCCAGCCCCCCGGTTACGGCCAGCAACCCGAAGGTGACCCGTACGGACACCAAGGCTATGGACAGGGCCAGTACGGAGCCGACCCCAACTACGGACAAGGCCAGCAGTACGGCGGCGGCTACGAGCAGCAGGGCTACGGCCAGTACGGCGGCGACCCCGGCTACGGCCAACAGGGCGGCCAGCAGTACGGCGGCGGCTACGAACACGGCGGCGGCTACCCCCCGCCGCCCCCGCAGCACGGCGGCGGCTACGACCCCGGCTACGGCCAGGGCGGCGGCCAGCAGTACGGCGGCGGCTACGAGCAGGGCGGCGGCTACCCGCAGCAGGGCGGCTACGACCCCGGCTACGGCCAGCAACCCGGCGGCTACCCGCAGCAAGGCGGATACCCCCAGCAGGGTGGTTATCCGCAGGAGGCCGCGCAGGGCTACGCCCCGCCGGCCGTGCAGACGGGTCCCCGCCAGCTGACCGCGAGCCTGCAGCTTGACGACGGTTCGAACCGGAACTACCAGCTCAAGCAGGGCGGCAACGTGGTCGGCCGCGGCCAGGACGCGGACTTCCGGCTGCCGGACACCGGCGTGTCCCGCCGGCACCTGGAAATCACCTGGGACGGGCAGAGTGCCATGCTCGCTGATCTCGGTTCGACAAACGGGACAACGGTGAACGGCCAGCCGGTGCAGACTTGGCAACTTGCGGATGGTGACGTCATCCGCATCGGCCACTCGTCGCTGGTGTTCCGCAGCCAGGGCTGAGGGCCAACCCGGCAGTACCGGTCGTGCCGCGATGGTGCACGGCCGGGTTTGCCGGGTCGACACGAGTTCGGTTGAGCGGAGCGGATCCAACAAAGTGCCACAGCTGGTGTTGCAACTGACCAGAGCAGGGTTTCTCGCCTTGCTCTGGTTGTTCGTGCTGGCCGTGCTGCGGGTGGTCCGCTCCGATCTGTACGCGGCGTCCGGGCTGCGGGTCGCGGTGCCCGGTTTTCGGCGCGGTGCCGGCAAGAAAAGCCGAGGCAAGGCGGCACGACAGCTCGTGGTGACGCACGGCGCGCTCGCCGGTACCCGGATCTCCCTCGACGGCCGTCCGATCCTGATCGGCCGTGCGGACGACTCGACGCTCGTGCTCGATGACGACTACGCGTCGACCCGGCACGCGCGGGTGGCACTCCGGGGGACGGACTGGTACGTGGAGGATCTAGGCTCCACCAACGGCACTTACCTCGACCGGGCAAAGGTCACGGCTCCGCTCCGCGTCCCGCTCGGCGTCCCGATCCGCATCGGCAAGACGGTGATCGAGCTGCGCTCATGACCCTGGTTCTGAAATATGTGGCCCGTAGCGATCGCGGCCTGGTTCGTTCCAACAACCAGGACTCCGTGTACGCGGGCCCCCGCCTGCTCGCGGTCGCCGACGGCATGGGCGGCCACGCGGCCGGCGAGATCGCGAGCAAGATCGTGATCGCCGCGCTTGCCCCGCTCGACGACGACGAGCCGAGCGACGATCTGCTCGGCCAGCTGCGCGAGGCGGTCGAGGCCGGCAACGGCGCGATCTCCGAGCTGGTGTCCAACGACCCCGAGTTGGACGGGATGGGCACGACGCTGACCGCGATCCTGTTCGCGGGCAGCAGGCTGGGCCTTGTCAACATCGGTGACTCGCGCACGTACCTGATGCGCAACAGCACCGTGACCCAGATCACGCACGACGACAGTTTCGTGCAGTCGCTGATCGACGAGGGCCGGATCACCGCCGAGGAGGCCAACACGCATCCGCAGCGGTCGCTGCTGTTGCGGGCGCTGACCGGCCACGACTCGATCGAGCCGACGCTGAACCTGCGCGAGGTGCGGCCGGGCGACCGGTACCTGCTGTGTTCGGACGGCCTGTCCGGCGTGATCAGCCACGAGACGCTGACCGAGGCGATGCACATCCGTGATCCGCAGACGTGCGCGGACCGGATGATCGAGCTCGCGCTGCGCGGCGGTGGTCCGGACAACGTGACGGTGATCGTCGCGGACGTCGTCGACGTCGACTTCGGTGACGACGCCCCGATCGTGGGCGGCGCGGCCGGCGACGGCAGCGACGAGGGCCCGCCACCGGACTCGCCGGCATCCCGCGCGCGGGCGCTGAACCCGATCCCGCCGGCCAAGCCCCGGGTCGGCCCGCAGCCGTCGACGCCGCCGAAGTCCAGGCGCCGCAGCATCCTCCGCTGGTCGCTGGTGACCGCGATCGTGCTGGTGGTGCTGGTCGGCGGCCTGTTCGTGACCCGGTACTTCGTGCTGCGCCAGTACTATGTCGCGGCGTCGTCCACCGGTGAGATCGGCATCTTCCAAGGCGTCCGGGGCAGCTTCCTCGGCGTGCAGCTCAACCGGGAGATCGAGGGCTCGTGCCCGCCGGACACCCCGGGCTGCGAGCTGATCACCGTGGACGACCTCAAGCAGGGCGCCCGCGCGTCGGTCACCAACGGCATCATCGGGCTGCAGAGCAAGCAGGACGCCGAGGACGTGATCCGGCGGCTGCGCACCAGCCAGGTACTCCCGGAGTGCGGCAGCCCCACGACGTCCGGCTCGACGCCGACCGGCACCACGACCACCAGAACGGTGCCGACGACGACCACGCCACCGCACACGTCCGCGACGGCGCCACCGATCGGCGGCGGCGCGGGTGTCACACCGACGACCGTGCCGACCGCGGGACCGACGGTCAGCCCGACCACCAGCAGGGCCCTCGTTCCCGGCGTCGACTGCCGGAAGGCCGGCAACTGATGTCAGCACCGGTCGGAGCGGGGGTGGCGCCCGGTGCGGGCGGCCCGGCCGCTTCGATGGGTGGGCCGTCGACCCGGCGCGGTACCGAACTGTTCCTGCTCGCGTTCGCCGCGGTGCTGGTCACGGCGGCGCTCGTGCTGGTCGAGGCGAACCAGGAACAGTCGCTGACCATGCAGGTCGTCTACTACGGGCTGGCGTATCTCGCACTGTTCGGTTCGGCGCACTACGCGGTGCGCCGCTGGGCGCCGTACGCGGACCCGCTGATCCTGCCGTGTGTCGCGCTGCTCAACGGGCTCGGCCTCGTGATGATCCACCGGCTGGACCTGGCCGGTCAGGAGAAGATGGCCCAGGGCGGGGCGGCGTTCACCGCGCAGGCGCCGAAACAGGTGCTGTGGACGACCATCGCGCTGCTGTTCTTCGTCATCGTGTTGGTGCTGCTCAAGGACCACCGCACGCTGGCCCGCTACGGCTACACGCTCGGCCTCGTCGGGCTCGGCCTGCTGATGCTGCCGGGTGTGCTGCCGTCGAGCATCTCGGGTGTGAACGGCGCGAAGGTCTGGCTGAAGCTGAAGATCTTCTCCATCCAGCCGGGCGAGTTCGCGAAGATCATGCTTATCGTCTTCTTCGCGGCTTTCCTTGTCGCCAAACGAGATCTGTTCATGGCGGCGGGCCGCAAACTGCTTGGCCTCGAACTGCCGCGCCCCCGCGACCTCGGTCCGCTGCTGCTCGCGCTCGCCGTCTCGGTCGGCGTTCTGGCACTCGAGAGTGACCTTGGCAACTCGCTGCTCATCTTCGGCGTGGTTCTGGTCATGATCTACATCGCGACCGAGCGGGCGGCCTGGGTGATCATCGGGCTGATCCCATTCATGGCGTCGTGTTACCTGGCGTACAAGCTGTTCGCGCACGTGCAGGTCCGGGTGGCGAACTGGATCAACCCGCTTGCCGACCCGCACGGCAACGGCTACCAGATGGCACAGTCGCTGTTCGGCCTCGGCACCGGCGGGATCTTCGGCACCGGACTCGGGGCCGGCCGGCCGGACATCGTGCCGGAGGCCAGTTCCGACTTCATCCTGTCCTCGATCGGTGAGGAACTGGGGCTGCTCGGGCTGTTCGCGGTGCTGATGATCTACCTGCTGCTGGCCATGCGCGGCATGCGCAGCGCGCTTGCGGTGCGGGACACGTTCGGCAAGCTGCTCGGCGGTGGGCTGGCGTTCTCCTTGGTGTGGCAGGTGTTCGTGGTCGCGGGCGGTGTCACGAAGCTGATCCCGGAGACCGGCCTCACGTCGCCGTTCATGTCCGCGGGCGGTTCGTCGCTGCTGGCCAACTACATTCTCGTCGCACTGCTGCTGCGGATCTCCGACTCGGCCCGCCGGCCGCGGCCGGGCACCAGCAGCCGGCCGAAGCTGCTGCAGGCACCGCTGGCCGAGGCGCACACCGTGATGGTGGAGCGGCCGTCGTGAACACTCCGCTACGCAGGGTCAGCCTGGCCATGATGATCATGGTCGTGTTGTTGCTCGCCAACGACATGTACGTTCAGGTGATCAAGGCCGACAGCTACCGCACCAACCCGAACAACACCCGGGTGCTCGACGACGAGTACTCCCGCCCGCGCGGCGTGATCGTCACGGCCGACGGCAAGACCGTGCTCGCGTCGTCGACCGTCACCAACGACCGCCTGAAGTACCTGCGGGTCTACAGCAACGGCCCGATGTACGCGCCGGTCACCGGCTACTTCTCGTCCTTCTACGGCTCGGTCGGCGTCGAGAAGGTGGAGAACGCCATCCTCGACGGCAGCGACGACCGGCTGTTCGTGCGGCGCCTCTCCGACCTGATCACCGGCAAGGACCTCGGCGGCGGCAACGTCGAACTGACCATCCAGCCGAAGATCCAGGCCGCCGCGTACAACACCATGACGCAGGACGGCTTCACCGGCGCCGCGGTCGCCATCAAGCCGTCCACCGGCGAGATCCTGGCCATGGTCGACGTGCCGTCCTACGACCCGAACAAGCTCGCCGCGCACGACAGTAAGACGCAGACCGCCGCAATGAAGTCGTACAACCCGACGTCGACGGCGTCACCGCTGATCAACCAGCCGATCTCGGCCACGTACCAGCCCGGCTCGACGTTCAAGCTGGTCGTCGCGAGCGCCGCCCTGTCCGCGGGCGCCGACCCGAACGCGCAGACCCTGCCCGCCCAGCCGACCATCCAGCTCCCCGGCACGAATACCACCCTGTCCAACTTCGGCAGGGAGACGTGCCCAGGCGGCAACGGCGGCAAGGTGTCCATCACCGACGCCATCGCGCACTCGTGCAACACCGCGTTCGCCACCCTCGCCGGCCAGGTCGGCGCGGGCGCGCTGACCGCGCAGGCCCAGAAGTACGGCTTCGGCCAGAGCACCACGATCCCGCTGAACGTGGTCGGCTCCTGCATGGGACCGAGGGCGGCCGGCAACTGCATGAACCCGCAGGGCGGCGTGCCCGGCGTGTTCCAGAGCGGCATCGGCCAGCGCGACGTGCAGGAGACACCGCTGCAGAACGCGCTGATCGCGGCCACCATCGCCAACGGCGGCAAGGAAATGCAGCCGCAGCTGGTCGAGTCGCTGCTCGCGCCGGACCTGTCCACCGTGCAGGGCTTCACGCCGCAGGTGATGAACCCCAACGTGATCTCGCCCCAGGTCGCGGACCAGCTCAAGGCCGCGATGCTGTTGTCGGAGAACAACTCCGGCAAGCTCAACAAGCAGGCGAACATCCAGATCGCGTCCAAGACCGGCACCGCGGAACACGGCCCTGACCCCAAGAACACCCAGCCCTACGGTTGGTACGTCGCGTTCGCGCCGGCCGACAACCCGCAGATCGCGGTCGCGGTCGTCGTGACGAGCGGCGGAAACTACGACGCGGCAACGGTTGGCGCGCTCGTCGCGGGGCCGGTCGGCCGCGCGATGATCAACGCGGCGGTCGGGGGTGGCTGAGCGATGCTGACGTCCGGGCAGTTGCTCGCCGACCGGTACCGGCTGTCCCGCCGGATCGCGGTCGGCGGCATGGGCGAGGTGTGGGAGGCTGCGGACACCCGGCTGGACCGCGTGGTCGCGGTGAAGGTGCTCAAGCCGGAACTGTGCGGCGACGCGGAGTTCCTGCACCGCTTCCGCACCGAGGCACGCACCACCGCCTCGCTCAACCACCCCGGCATCGCGGGCGTGCACGACTACGGCGAGACCGCCGCCGTGCCCGACGGCCCGCAGGACACCGCGTACCTGGTGATGGAACTCGTCGACGGCGAACCGCTGGCCGCCATCATCGCCCGGCTCGGCCGGCTCACCCCGGACGCCACCCTCGACATCCTGGAACAGGCCGGCAACGCGCTGCAGGCCGCGCACGAACGCGGCTACGTGCACCGGGACGTCAAGCCGGGCAACATCATGGTGATGACCGACCCGGCCGGGAAGGTCACCGTGAAGCTGACCGACTTCGGCATCGCGAAGGCCGCCGACGCCGCTCCGGTGACCCGCTCCGGCATGGTGATGGGCACCGCGCACTACATCGCGCCGGAACAGGCGCTCGGGCAGGAGGCGGAGCCGGCGAGCGACGTGTACTCGCTGGCCGTCGTCGGGTACGAGTGCCTGATCGGGCACCGCCCGTTCCTGTCCGAGAACGCCGTCACCGTGGCCATGATGCACATCCGGGACATGGCCCCGCCGCTGCCGCCGGACGTGCCGCCCGCGGTGCGGGCACTGATCGAGACCACCCTGGTGAAGGATCCACGGCTGCGCTACCGCAACGGCGGGGAGTTCGCCGCCGCGGTGACCGCGGTACGGGCGGGCCAGCCGGTACCGGCGCCGTCCGGGGTGTCGGTGGCCGCGCCGCGGCCGATGACCGGTGTGCCGGGCATGGTGCCGATGGCGGCCGGCCCGATCGGTCCGATGCCGCCACCGGGCTCGGCCAGCATGACGGGGCCGATCATGCTGGCGCCGCCGCCGATTCCGATGCAGGCGTCCGGGCCGCCGTCCCTGCTGGGGTCACCGCCGCCGAGGTCGCCGGGCGGTGGCACGATGCCGCCCTCGGCACCTGTACCACTGCCGCCCGGTGTGCGGCCGACGCGGCACCGGCAGCCGGCGCATCCACTCTGGCTGGTGGTCGCGTTGCTGGTGGTGCTGCTGGTCGCGTTGGGGGTCTGGGCACTGACCGAGGCGGCGCGGCACGCCAATACCAGCGGCCTGCCCGCCGTGTCGGCAGGCATGATAAGCGAACAGTTGACAATAACCGGGACGAAGGACCGATGAGCAAGCGAACCCATTCGCTGCCAGCAGCGAAGCGAGGACGGCGATGACCAGTCCCCGCCTGCTGTCCAACCGCTACGAGTTGGGCGAGACGCTCGGCTACGGGGGCATGTCCGAGGTCCACCGGGGGAAGGACGTGCGCCTGGGCCGGGACGTGGCGATCAAGGTGCTGCGTGCCGACCTCGCCCGCGACCCGCAGTTCCAGGAACGCTTCCGCCGCGAGGCCCAGAACGCGGCGGCGCTGAAC
>DATBCR010000033.1:0-4576 GCA_036270375.1 Pseudonocardiaceae bacterium
TGCCGCCGTGGCTAGACCCGGGCGGCACTCCGCTTCTCATGAACAGCCGTGCTTTCGGACAAAAGAGCACCGCGAACCGCCCGGGACGACCGCGTTCACTTAGGGCGAACCCGGGCGCCAGGCCCACCGTAAGTGATGCGCATCACGTTGCGGCACAGGCGTTTTCGAACAAAACCCCTGGTCGCGACTACTGAGGGCAGCGTCGGTGGTGCGGACCACTGCGGCATCCGGGTAGATCCTGACGTGACGGCCATCGCAAGAGCACGGGAACACTTGCGCACCCCCAAGCGTCTGCAAGAGTGGAAGCAGCGAACACACCGGAGTTCTCGGTAGTGATCGTGGCCGGAAGTGGCATCGGGCAACCGGTGCCGGGACGGAGGGAGAACTCCAATGCCTACAACGCTCGCCCGCCCCGAGTTGACCGCCGCTGACCGCTGCGACCGTTGCGGAGCCGCTGCCCGAGTTCGGGCCGTGCTCGTGTCCGGCGGCGAACTGCTGTTCTGCGGGCACCACGCCCGTGAGCACGAAACCAGGCTGCGTGAAATCGCGGCGGAACTACAGCAGGACTGACCGGCCATACAACGCGACTGAGGGCGGAATCCAGCGGGATTCCGCCCTCAGCGCATCTGAAGTCCGTGCCGTGGCAACGTAAGCCCACCGCGACGCTCAGAGGCCCAGATTGGCCAGTACCGGCTCGAACGCCAGCTCGGCGGCCCCGAGCAGCTTCGCGTTCGACCCGAGTGACGACGTGACGATCCGCGTGCCGCCCAGCGCCCGGCTCACCAGGCTCCGCTCCCGCACCACCCCGCCGACGTGGTCGACCAGCGTGCTCGGCAACGCGGTGAACAGGTCGCCGAGCACGACGAGTTGTGGGCACAGCAGGTTCACCACATTGCACAGTCCGACCGCCAGCCACTCGCCGAACTCACCGAGCTGCGCCATCACCTGGTCCGGCCGGGTCGACAGGGTACGCAACTCGGCCACGATCGCGCCGCGCGGCGAGTCCTCAGGAATGCCAAGCGCGCGGCTCAACGCCCGCTCCCCCACCTCGGTCTCCCAGCAGCCACGGCAGCCGCAGTAGCACGGCCGGCCGTCGTGCCGGACCACCATGTGGCCGATCTCGCCGACGTAGCCTCCGGTGCCGCGCAACGAAACCCCGCTGGAGATGACACCGCCGCCGATACCGACGTCCGCCGCGACATACACGACATCCGCCGCGTTCCGGGCCGCGCCACGCAGATGTTCCGCAAGGGCACCGAGTTCGGCGTCGTTGCCGACGTGCACCGGCCGGTGCAGCGCGCGGGTCAGCCACTCGCCGAGCGGCACGTCGGTCCAGAACAGGTTGGGCGCCTCGTGCACAAGGCCGTCCGACCGACGCACCACACCGGGCACGGACACCCCGACCGCGACCACGTCCACGGCCAGTTCCTCGATCAGCAGCACACTGCTGTCCACGATCTTGGTGAACACCTCGCGCGGCTCGCGAGTCCTTGGCCGCAGGCTCCAGCTGCACCGGCCGAGGATCTCGCCGCCGATGCCGACCAGGGCCACCGCGACGTGCTCGACCCGGATGTCCACCGCGAGCACCACCGCCGCCAGTGCCTGCGGCAGCACAAGCAGCGACGGCCGGCCGGCACCGCTGCGCCGGGACGGCAGCCGTTCGGCCACCACCCCGTCCTCGGCCAGCCCGTCCACGAGCGTCTTGATGGTGCTGCGGTTGAGGCCCAGTTCGATGGCAAGGTCGGCCCGCGTGCACGGGCCATCCACGTGCAGCCGGCGCAGCAAGGCGGCCCGGTTGTGGCGGCGGACCTCGTCCGGCCGGGTGCCCGCGGTCGGCGAACTGGTCAACCTTGGCCCCCCCGCTGATCCCGCGCTCAGGGCGCCGCCCTCGGGGGCCGATGCTGCCACCGGGCGACGCCGTTAATGTGCAATTGTCTTGCGGCGCGACAGTGCGTCCACGGCCGCCGCGACCAGCAGCACGAGACCGGTGATGATGTTCACCGGTGCCGCCTGGAAGCCGAGCAGGCCAAGGCCGTTCTGTACGGTGGCGAGCACCGCGCCACCGAGCACCGCGTCCCGCACCCTGCCCTTGCCACCGAACAGCGACGTGCCACCGATGACCGCGGCGCCGACCGCGAACAGCAGCGTGTTGCCGTTGCCAGCGGTGCCGTCCACCTCACCGACCTTCGAGCTGAAGACGATCGCACCGACGGCCGCCACCGAGGAGCAGATCACGAACACGCTCATCCGGATCTTGTCCACATTGATACCGGCCCGCCGGGCCGCCTCGCGGTTGCCGCCGACGGCGTAGATGTGCCGGCCGTAGCGGGTGCGGTCCAGTACGAACGTGCCGATGACGAGCAGCGCCAGGATGATCGGCACCACGTAGGGCACGCCGGAGATGGTGGTCAGATCCGGGTTCGGCGACCTGTTCAGGGTCAGCAGGTAGGTGGCGCCAGCGCCGAGCGCGAGCACCACGATCGCCTTCACCACGACAAGAGTGGTCGGCTGGGCGACCAGGCCCTTGTTCAGCCGGCGGAAATGCCGGAACAGGACGACAGCGGCGAAACCACCGGCCCCGGCCACGAACACGATCCAGCTGCCAAGCGCGTCCAGGTTGCTGTTCGCCACGTCGAACAGCACCGGGCTCTGCCGGATGCTCAGCTCGCCGAGGCCGCCGATGATCTGCAGGATCACGCCGTACCACGCGATGAACAGGGCCAGCGTCACCACGAACGACGGCATGCCCACCTTGGACACCAGGAACCCGGTGAGACAGCCGATCCCGGTGCCGACGCAGACCGCGAGCACCATCTCCAGCCACGGGTTGGCACCGAGGCCGGACAGCATGATCCCGGCGCCCGCGATGGCGAACACCGCGCCGATCCAGATCCGCATGAACGCGGCCAGCAGCGCGGCGACGACGAGCACGATGACGAACGCGTAGTACACGGCCGTGCCCATCGGCTTGAGCAGGTTGCCGTCGTTGAAGAGGTGCAGCGCGAGAACCGCGGCGGTCACACCGGACGCGGTGCCGGCGGACAGGTCGATCTCGCCGAGCAGCAGCACGAAGACGATCCCCATCGCGATGATCGTCTCGCCGGCGCCCTGGGACATCAGGTTCGCGATGTTGTTGAGGGTGAAGAAGTTCCCGGACAGCGAGCTGAAGATGACCAGCAGGATCGCCAGCCCGAGCAGGGCGGGCAGCGGGCCGAGTTCGCCGCCGCGGACGCGGCCGACGTAGTCCCGCAGGGCTTCGCCGGTGGACCGGGACGTGGTGTCGATGCCGAAGTCGGAGATGGCCGAACCGGTGTCGGCCACTCCCGGGCCGGCCGAGGTCGCCGGCGGTGCGGTCGGGCTGTCAGTCATGGGTGCTTCCGCTTCCTCGCGCTGGTTCGTCCGCCGTCAGACGGTTGCGACATCGGGCCGGGCCAGACCGAGATCACCGGACCGGCCAGCGGTGATGAGTTCGACGACCTGGCTGTGGGTGAGGTCCTTGGTCGGCAGCTGGGCCGCCATCCGACCGAGGAACAGGGTGGCGATCCGGTCCGACACCTCGAAGACGTCGTTCATGTTGTGGCTGATCAGCACGACGCCGAGGCCCTGCTCGGCGAGCCTGCGGACCAGGTCGAGCACCTGCCGGGTCTGGGCGACACCGAGCGCGGCGGTCGGCTCGTCGAGCAGCACCACCTTGCTGTCCCACAGCACCGACTTGGCGATGGCCACGGTCTGCCGCTGGCCACCGGACAGCGCCGACACCAGCGTCCGCACCGACTTCACGGTGCGCACCGACAGCGAGGCCAGTGTCTTGCGGGCGGCCAGTTCCATCGCCGCCTCGTCCAGCAGGCCGTTGTCGGTCCGCTCGCGGCCGAGGAACATGTTCTGGACGATGTCGAGGTTCTCGCACAGCGCGAGGTCCTGGTAGACCACCTCGATGCCGAGCGCGGCGGCCTGCCTCGGGTTGTGCACGTGCACCGGCTGGCCCTCGAACAGCACCTCGCCGCTGTCCATGCCGTGGATGCCGGCGATGCACTTGACGAGGGTGGACTTGCCGGCGCCGTTGTCACCGACGAGTGCGGTCACCTCGCCGGCCCGGACGGTCAGGTCGACGTCGTGCAGGACGTGCACCGGGCCGAAACTCTTGTTGATACCGCGCAGCTCCAGGATCGGCTCGTTCACGCCTGACCTCCATGGACGTTCGAATCAGTTGCGTCATCAAAGCACTGGCGTCGCCGTAAATCAGCGGCGTCGTCGCAATGGGAGGCCGTGGCGGGGGCCGGTGCGGTCCGAAACCCCCGCCACGGCGGGTAGTGGTGCCGACCCCCCGTTGGGGGAACAGGGGGTCGGCGGCTTCAGTGGATCAGTTGATGCCAAGCGACGAGCAGACCGACGCGGCGGCACCGGTGCAGATGTCACTCGCCTTCACGTAGCCCTGCGACACGACGTCCTTGACGTTGTCCTTGGTGATGGACTCCGGCGCCGACAGGACGGACTTGACCGTGCGGTGGCCGGTCGGGTCGTTCGACGTCTGGCTGGCGATCGCGTCCGCGGCGGAGGTGTTGCCGCTGACGAGGGC
>DATBCR010000034.1:0-10936 GCA_036270375.1 Pseudonocardiaceae bacterium
TCCAGGCGTGGGACGCCCGGATGTGGCAGGCGATCGGCCTGACCGCCGCCGAGGCGGGTGAACTGTCCAAAGCGGACCAGACGCCCGCGACGGTGATCAAGGAGTGGTGGCGCGCCGGCATTCCGTTCGACGAGGTCGCCGAATGGATCGGCGCCGGGCTGACGTCGGCCGAGGCCGTCACCCAGCGCGCGAATGGTGTCACGGTCGAACAGGCCGCCGCGCTGCGGGCGCTACGCCGTGGCGGGGCGCTCTGACGTGTCCGCCGGCAGGCCGGTGAACGTCGCCATCAGGTCAACGGTGTGGTCGAAGAACTCAGCCGCAGGGTCGACGCTGCCGACGAACTGGCCGAACAGCTCGAAGCTGATCATGCCGTACAGCTGCGACCACGCGACCAGAGCGCGGGCAAGCACCGGTCCCGGCAGTTCCGGCGCGATCAGCTCGGCGAGGGCGGCGGTCTGCTCGGCCAGTATCGGGCGCAGGTCGTCGTCCGGGACGACGAGCGTGCCGGCCGCCCAGCTCTCCCGCAGCACTTCGACGATCGCCAGCGGCACCCGGATGGCCTGCGCGACGGTGTCCTCCGGCGCCTTGTAGCCGGGGATGGGGGAGCCGTAGATCAGGGCGTACTCGTGCGGGTGTGCCAGTGCCCAGTGCCGGGCGGCACGGCAGGTGGCGCGCCACCTGCCCCGCAGGTCGGTGCGGGCGACGGCGGCCTCGGCGGTTTCGGCGGCGTCGCCGAGTGACTGGTAGGCGTCGATGATCAGCGCGGTCAGCAGCTCGTCCCGGCTGGGGAAGTAGCGGTAGACGGCCGAGGACACCATGCCAAGCTCGCGGGCGACGGCACGCAGGGACATGCCGTCGGCGCCGGCGACGGCCAGCTGGCGTCGTGCTTCTTCTTTGATCTCGCTGGTCAGTTCGGCGCGGGCACGCTCCCGGGCGGTTCGGCTGGCGTTCATCACCCCAGTGTGCCAAATTCGAGAGCGCCGATCAAACATCAGAGCAGTGCTCTTGACACGGGTGCCGCGCTGGTGTTGACTGCTCTTGAACGAGAGCAGTGCTCCACTTCGAGAAGGGAAGCCGACATGGACTCCAGTCGCTACCTCAAGCCCGAGAGCGCCACCAACACGTTCAACGAGGTGGTCGCCTTCCTGACCCGCAGGGGCATCAGCGTGTGGGGCTCACGGGTGCTGCATGTCCGCGGCCGCAGCAGCGGCGAGATGCGCAGCAACCCGGTCAACCTGCTGACGTTCGACGGCGACCGGTACCTGGTCGCGCCACGCGGTCACACCCAGTGGGTGCGCAACCTGCGCGTCGCCGGCACCGGTGAGCTGCACGTCGGCCGCCGCGTCGAGCGGTTCGTACCGACCGAACTGGCCGACGCCGACAAGCCGCCCGTCCTGCGCGCCTACCTCAAGCGGTGGAAGTTCGAGGTCGGCGTGTTCTTCGACGGCGTCGACGCGAAGGCCTCGGAGGAGGAACTGCTGCGGATCGCCCCCGGCTACCCGGTCTTCCGGATCGCCACCGCGCCCGAGAACTGATCAGGCCCTGTGCCATGATCGGCTCGGTCAGGACGCGTTCGCGCAGTTCAAGGCCGTGTTTCGTGGACGGACCGAGCATCGGCGGTAGGACGTACGCCAGTGCGGGCCGTTGTGTAGCACCATCTTTCTAGATTTCTGCCCGACCATGTGAAACACCGGTCATGATCGCCGTCCGGCTCCCTATGCTGAGCGGATGGAGAAGGTTCCGACCATCAAGGACGTGGCCAGCCTCGCCCGCGTGCATGCCGCGACCGCAAGCCGGGCACTGAATCCGCAGACCAGGAACAAGGTCAGCCCACGCACCGCGGTGCGCATCCTCGAGGCGGCGAAAGCGCTCGGCTACGCCCCCAACTCGGCCGCGCGCAGCCTGCGCACCAGAACGTCATTGGTGGCCGGGGTCATTATCCCGGACCTGCGCAATCCGGTGTTCCCGCCCATTGTCCGAGGTATCGAGGACGGTTTACGGGAAGCCGGTTACATGGCGCTGCTCGGCAATACCGACGGCGACGCCGACCGGGAACATGAACTGTTGGCGGCCATGCGCGGCCGGCAGACGGACGGGTTCATCCTGGCAACCAGTCGACTCGATCTGCCGTCGGACACACCCGGAATCCGTGCCGTGCCGACGGTGTTGGTGAATCGCCGGTCCGATGCCGACGACATTCCCTCGGTGACGGCGGACAGCCATGCGGGGGTGCTTTCGCTGGTCCGGCTGCTGGTGAACCTCGGTCACCGGCGGATCGCGCACCTTGCCGGGCCGCAGGACCTGTCTACGGGTTGGGAACGGCATCACGCCTTTCTGGACGCGATGGCGGGACACGGGCTCACCGTGGATCCACGATTCGTGCGATATTGCACCGGTTTCACCGAAGCGGCGGGCTATCGCGCGGCAACGGATCTGATGGCCGCCGAGTCCGATTTCACGGCGGTCATCGCGGGCAATGACCTGATCGCGTTGGGATGCTATACGGCGCTGGGCGAGCGGGGGCTCGTGTGTCCGGATGACGTATCGGTGGTCGGTTTCAATGACATGCCATTCGTGGACAAACAACGTCCGGCCCTGACTACGGTGCGAATTCCGCATTACGAACTGGGTTTCGAGTCCGCCCGGCTGTTGTTGGAGCGGATCGCCAGTCCGACCGGACCAGCCAAGCGAGTGGTGCTGCCCATTCAGTTGGTGCAGCGCGAATCCGCGGCACGGCCGTCATCCGATTAATCCGTTCGATTAATCGCGACTGCTCATCGGAGGGGACATGGCGCGCTACCCGGAGATCGAACCGTACGAACACGGCATGCTCGACGTCGGCGACGGCAACCGGCTCTACTGGGAGACCTGCGGCAATCCCGACGGCAAGCCGGCCGTCGTGCTGCACGGCGGCCCCGGCTCCGGCTGCTCGACGAATCTCCGCCGCTACTTCGACCCGGCCGCCTACCGGATCGTGCTGTTCGACCAGCGCCAGTGCGGCCGTAGCACCCCGCACGCCAGCGATCCGGCCACCGACCTGTGCACCAATACCACCGAACACCTGTTGGGAGACCTGGAAAAGCTCCGCCAGCACCTCGGCATCGACCGGTGGCTGCTTTTCGGCGGCTCGTGGGGCTCGGTCCTCGGCCTGTGCTACGCCGAACGCCACCCGGACCGGGTCAGCGAGATCGTCCTGATGGGCGTCGGCACCGGCCGGCGCAGCGAGACCGACCTGCTCAGCCGTGGCCTCGGGCGGCTCTTTCCCGAAGCCTGGGCGCGTTTCCGGGACGGCGTGCCGGCCGTCGACCGGGACGGCGACCTTGCCGACGCGTACCACCGGCTGCTGTCCTCGCCCGATCCGGCCGTGCGCGAGCGGGCCGCGATCGACTGGTGCGCATGGGAGGACGCCAGCAACCCCGTCGCCGGCGGTCACTCCGGTTTCGACGACCCGCGCTACCGGATGGCGTTCGCCCGGATCGTCGCCTGGTACTTCTCGACCGGTGCCTGGCTGGACGACGGAGTCGTGCTGCGCGAAGCGGGCAAGCTCGCCGGCATCCCCGGTGTGCTCGTCCAGGGCAGCCTCGATCTCGGCAACCTCATCGGCACACCGTGGGAGCTGGCCAGTGTTTGGCAAGGCAGCGAACTGATCCTGCTGCACGACGCCGGCCACGAGACCAGCACCACCAGCATGGTCGATTCCCTCGTCGCGGCAACGGATCGCTTCCGGCCGGGTCAGGAGTAGTACTTGTACGAGCCCTTCGGCTTCTTCGGTTGGGCGGCACCACCGCGCGAGAAGACGAGGAGCGCCGCGCAGACCGTCGCCGCGCCCTCGGCCACGGCGCTCCACGTCTTCTCCGGATACCAGGTGGGGTCGTACATGTCCGGCAGCGGACCGAGCGGCCCCACCTTGACGTACCGGTACAGCAGCACCGCGCCGAGCGCGCTCGCCGCCACCAGGAATGCCACGAAGTGCAGGAACCGGCTCGCGGACGCGAGCACGATCAACGCCATCAGAATCGCGACACCGCCCTCGATCCGGAACAGCAGCCCCTGGCTGATCCCATGGGCGACCGGCCCGTACCGGCCGGCGAGGTGGATGTGCACATAGGCGTCGACAGCGAGCCCGGCGGCGATCAGCAGCCGCAGGGCCCGTGCACCTGGTGTGGCGCCCATGGTGTCCCCGTTCGCGTCGGACGTACATCAACACTATGACGTACATTCTGGCGGTTCGCCGCCATTCGATGTGAAGGAGCTGTCATGATCGATCGCCCCACCGCGGCCTGGGTCCAGGAGGATCCCGACGACGATGAGTTGATGACCATGTTCGGGATCCGGCTGCAGGGCAACGACGGTGAGCGGATCGTGGAGCGCCAGCTCAGCTACGGCCACCAGACCGAGGACGACACGTTCGCGCTACTGCCCATGGACCTGTACTGCGAGCAGGTGCGCGACGGCGCGACGGTCACGGTAAGCCTGGTGACGCCCGAGGACGGGGTCGCCGTACTGGCCGCCACTGTCACCCTGCCGACGCCGGACGCCAACCTGTCACCCGGCGTGGTCGTCATCGACTCCGAGGGCGCGGAGCGGGCGGCGGACTTCATCGCGGCCGTCGAGAAGGGCGAGTCCGCCTACTGCATCATCGGTCCGGACATCGAGTGATGGGCGTCAGCCGGTGAAGACGTGGGACGTGATCGTGATCGGGCTCGGCGGCATGGGCAGTGCCGCCGCCCACCAGTTGGCCGCGCGTGGCCTGCGGGTGCTCGGCATCGACAGCCATGCTCCCGCGCACGACAAGGGTTCCAGCCACGGCGGTTCCCGGATCATCCGGCAGGCCTACTTCGAGGACCCGGCCTACGTGCCGCTCGTGCTGCGGGCCGGGGAACTGTGGCACACGGTCGAAGCCGAGTCCGGGCGGGACATCCTGCGCAACACCGGCGGGCTGATGATCGGCCGCGCGGACAGCCAGGTCGTCACGGGCAGCCTGGCCAGCGCGCGGCGGTGGCACCTCGACCACGAACTGCTCGACGCGACCGAACTGCGTGCCCGGTTTCCCATGATGCGGCCCCAGGACGACGAAGTCGCGCTGTTCGAGTCGGGTGCCGGCGTCCTCGTGCCGGAGACGTGCGTCGAGGTGCACCTCGAGTTGGCCGCGCGGGCCGGCGCCGAACTGCACCACGAGGAACCGGTGACCCGCTGGGAATCCGGTGACGTCGTCCGTGTGTACACAAAGGACACCCTCTACACGGCCGACCAGTTGGTGATCTGTCCCGGCCCGTGGGCGTCCGAGCTGCTCGCTGATCTCGGCGTGTCGTTCCGGGTGGACCGCCAGGTGCAGTTCTGGTTCGCGCCACGCGGCGAGGTGGCACCGTTCCGGGCGGGCCGGTTCCCGATCTTCGTCTGGGAGGGCGAGGACGGCCGGCAGGGCTACGGGTTCCCGGTGCTCGACGACCCGTCGGACGGCGTGAAGGTGGCGTTCTTCCGTGGCGGCACGACGTGCACACCGGACACCATCGACAGGGCCGTGCATCCGGACGAGATCGCGGCCATCGCCGGCTTCCTCGACCAGCGCGTCCCCGGCATGACCGGCACCTTCCTACGCGCGGCGGCCTGCATGTACACCAACACACCGGACCTACACTTCGTGATCGCGCGCCATCCTCGGCACGAGCGGGTGGTGGTGGCGTGCGGCTTCTCCGGGCACGGGTTCAAGTTCGCGCCCGTCGTCGGCGAGATCATCACCGACCTGGTGACCGAGGGCAGGACCCGGCATCCCATCGAGCTGTTCGACCCGATGCGATTCGCCAAATCCTCGGTATAGTAAGGGATTCAGCCCCAGACCTCGGCGGCCGTCTCCACGATCAGCCGCAGTTTGGCGACCTCCTCGTCGAAGCTGAGTGCGTTTCCTTCGACGGTGGAGGAGAAACCGCACTGCGGTGACAGGCAGAGCTGGTCGAGCGGCACGAACTTGGCTGCCTCGTCGATGCGCCGCATCAGGTCGTCCTTGCTCTCCAGCCCGCCGCGTTTCGTGGTGACCAGCCCGAGGACCACCTGCTTGCCCTTCGGCACGAACCGCAGCGGTTCGAACGTGCCGGACCGGACGTCGTCGAACTCCAGGAAGAACCCGTCCACGGCCAGCTCGCCGAACAACTGCTCGGCCACGAAGTCGTAGCCGCCCTCGGCCACCCAGGACGACCGGAAGTTGCCCCGGCACATGTGCGTCGTGACGCGCAGACCCGCCGGCCGGCCGGCGATCGCGGCGTTGATCTGCCGGATGTAGCGCTCGTGCTGGTGTTCCGCGTCGTCGCCGCGTTCGGCGATCATGGCCCGCTGCTTGGGATCGTTGAGATAGGCCAGGCTGGTGTCGTCCAGTTGCAGGTACGTGCAGCCCAGCTCGGCGATCCGCCGCACCTGCTCGGCGTAGGCGGCGGACAGGTCGGCCCAGAACTGTTCGATGTCCGGGTACACCGCGGGATCGATCGCGGCCCGGCCGCCCCGGTAGTGCACCATGCTCGGCGACGGGATGGTCAGCTTCGCCGTCTGGCCGGGGCCGGCGTGCCCGGCGAGGAACGTGAAGTCCGGCGCGAAGATCGTCTCGGGCAGGCTGATCCGGTCGTGCACCCGGAGTGCCGCCGGGGTGAACGAGATGGTGCCCTGCTGGTTGCGGAACTCCACCGCCATCCGGTCCGCCGCGCGGGTCACGCCGCCGAGCTGGTAGATGAAGTCCATGTGCCAGGAGGCACGGCGGAACTCACCGTCGGTGACCGTCCGCAGCCCGATGTCGCCCTGCGTCCTGATCACGGACCGGATCGCCTCGTCCTCGATCTCGCGCAGCCGCGCGGCGTCGATCACCCCGTCGGCATGCTCCTGGCGCGCCGCGAGCAGGGCTGCCGGGCGGAGCAGGCTGCCGACGTGGTCGGCGCGGAACGGCGGGATCGCGTGCGTTGTCTCGGACATCGGGTGCTCCTGCCATGGTGTCGGCACGGTCGGGTCGATATTAGTGTGGTACGTCTACGGAAGGGAGTGGGATGCGGTCCGACAGCGACACGGTCGCTCTGGCGCCCATGTCGTCGGCTCTGGCATGGAACGAACTGGTCGCCGCCAACGCTGGATGTTTCTTCCACACCCACGAATGGCTCGCCACCATGGCCGATGTGCTCGGCATGGACTTCCACCCGAACACCGTGCTCCTTGATGGACGGCCGGTCGGCGTCGCACCCGCGCTGGTCAAGCGGATCGGCCCGTTCCGCACGGTGAACTGGCTGCCGTTTCCCTACGTCGGCCCCCTGGTGCCGGCAGCTCTGCTGCCTGACGTGCTGGCATTGCTGGCGGCCTGGGAGCGCCGGAGCCTCCGGTCACAGCATGTGCTGATGTCCACGCTGCCGGACGCGTTCGGCTACCAGGAACACCGGGACCGCACGTTCGTCGTCGACCTGGCCGGCCAGACCGAGGATTCGCTGCTGCGACAGGTGGAACCCAAGCGGCGGGCCAAGATCCGACGCGCTGCGACCAGCGGCGCCGTGGTCCGGCCGGCCACCGCCGACGAGGTTCGCGACCTGCTGCCGGCATGGTCGTCGGCCACTTTCGCGGCGCAGGCCCTGCCGGCGCCCTACCCGACCGACGGCTACGCCACCGTGTGGTCCCGCTTCGGCGATTCGCCGGACGCGCGGTTCTCCACCGCCGTCGTGGACGGCGAACCGGTGTGCGTACAGGCAAGTTTCGCGGGTGCGCCACGGGCCGTCGCCTGGATGATGGCCGGCGCCGGCACCCGCGCGTCGTCGCTGGCGCTGCCGTTGTTGTACTGGGACACCATCATCTGGGCGCTCGGCCGTGGTTGCGCCGAGTTCGACCTGGTCGGCGCGCCGACCGACGGCGTCGCACGGTACAAGCGGGACTGGGGCGCGCGCGAGGAGCACTACTCGGTGCTGCGACGCCAAGCCGTGGCGCACAAGGCCGCGCTGCGCCTGCGGCACGCGCTCACCTCGACCTGATCACCTGCTCGAACACTTCGATCACCCGAGGAGCGACCGCGCTGGCCAGATACCGCGCGGCCACCGCTCGCCCGGCCGCACCCATCGCCGCCGCCCGCGCCGGATCCGCCACCAACTCGTCGAGCGCCGTGGCGAGCGCGCCCGGATCACCCGGCGGCACCCGCAATCCCGACACGCCGTGTTCGACGATGTCCCGCAGCCCACCGACATCCGACACTACAACGGCCCGCCCGGTCAGCATCGCCTCAACCGCCACCTGCCCCATCGGCTCGTGCCACACCGACGGCACCACCCCCACCGCGGCCCGCCGCCATGCCGCCATCACGGTGGCGTGCGGCTGGTTGCGGACCACCGTGACACCCGGCCGGTCCAGGTCGAGATCGTCGTGCGGCGTTCCGATCAGCACCAACGGCCTGCGGTGCCGCATCCGCTCGTGCGCGGCCAACAGCACGTCGACGCCCTTGTGCCGGCCGAGTGTGCCCACGTAGAGCAGGTAGTCGCCGGCCGGCAGGAAGGCCGGCCGCCGCGCGTCCACGTTCGCGATCCCGTCCGGCACCATGCTCGGGATCACGTGCAACGGCATGCCTTCCGGCAGCGCGGCGCGGGCGGACTCGGCGACCGAGGAGCTGATCGCGATGTACGCGTCGGCATTCCCGTGCAGCGGCCGGCTGGCCCGTAACCCGGTGACCAGCGCGGTCGCCTTCGCCGGGCCGTACTGATCGCTCGCGCACCGCACGCACTTGGCCAATCGCGGGCCGTCGCACCAGAATCCGTTGCCGTGCTGGAAAGTCTTCTTCGCGCACGCCAGCCCGTAGTCGTGCAGGGTCGCCACGTGCGCCGGCCCGCTGCCCCGCCGGTACAGCGGGAAATACGAGTACTGGAGCCAACTGTGGCTGTGCACCACGTCCGGCCGCAGGATCGCGACCGCACGGCGCAGCCCGGCCACCAGCCCTGGATCGGGCACGGTCGGATGGAACGGCCGGGTCGGATCGTCGTAGTACCGGGCCAACGCGGCGCTCCACCCGCTGATCCGGTGCACCCGGACCCCGTCGAGCACCTCGTGCGCCGGCCGGTCGCCGACCGCCAGCGTCACCACGTCGACCTCGTGACCGCTTTGGATGAACTGGCGGGACAACGTTTCCACGTGTCGTTCCAGGCCGCCGATGGTTGGCCGGTAGAAGTCGGACAGGTGCAGGATCCGCATCACGCCGCCCAGATCCGCCGACGCGCCGACGCGACCACCAGCGCGCCGGCCAGTTGCGCGCCGAGCCACGCCCATCCGGCGCCGACGATGCCCAGCCGAGGCGTGAGGAACCACGCGCCGACAACGGAAATCGTCGCCATCATCCCGTTGAGCAGTGCGGCAGCCGGCAGCGCACCGCGAATCCGCAGGGTGGCCACGGCGACGTTGGTGACCGCGTCCGGCAGCGTGGATGCCAGCAGCACCAACAACAACGGGTAGCCGAACGCGGCGTAGCCCGCGCCGAACGCGTGCAACACCAACTGTCCGGCGGCGGCGATCACCGCGACCGACGGCACCACGAGCGACAGCACCACCCGCAGCGCGTGCCCCGTGAGCTGGTGCAGGCCGCTCGGATTGTGACTGCCCTCGGCGAAGATCGCGGACGCGACGGCGGGGCTGATCATGAAGATCGCGCTGCCGACCATCCACGTGACGTAGAAGTACGCGTTCGCCACAGTCCCGAGCTGTGCGGTGACGACGACCGGCAGCAGATACGTCGGCACGAGGCCGCACACGCTGATCGCGTGGTGCCCGACGGTCGGCCGGACCAGCGTGCGCAGCTCACCCCGCGCGTCCCGCAATCGTATGCGCCCCAACCGGTTCAGCCGCGTATGACACAGCAACAGCCCGACGCCGACACCGACGAGACCGCTCACCGCCCACGTGCCAACGATCGCGACCGCCCCGGCGTGCCGATCCACCAGTACGACCGCCACCAGCGCGATCAGCTTGCCGGCCGAGGAAACAGCGTTGCGGTACAACATCAATCCGCTGCGCCGTTGCGCGATGAAGACGTAGTCCAGCAGCCCGGCGGCGGTCCAGCAGACCGCGCCGATCACGAACCACACCAAGATCGCCGGGCTCGTCACCAGCGACCGCAGCGGCGGCACGAGGATCGCGAGCGGCACGAGAGCGACCACAGCGAGCACGAACGTGGCCACGACGCACGCCAATTCCGTCGACAGCACGGTGAGTAGCCAGTCCGCACGCGACTTCCGCAGCGGCAGCCGCGCGATCAGACCGGCACCCGCGCCGAGATGCACGACAAGCGAGAGGATCACCATGGCCGACGTGACCGCCGAACCGAGCCCGACGTCGGTGGCTGGCATCAGGCGTGCCGCCGCCGTCCAGTAGAGATAGCCGAGGCCCGCGTTGACCACGCTGGTGGCCATGATGCTCACGCTGTTTCGGGTCAGCGAATCGGTCCGGACCGCGCGCAGCAGAGCCGCGCCACGCTCAGCCGTGCGCACAGGAACTCAGATAGAGGTCGACACTGCGCAACTCGGTCTTTCCCTTGACCAGCACCAGACTCAGCTGACTGAGACAGCCGGCCGGCGCGGTCACCCGGACTTCCGCGCCACCGGCCACGACGGGGACCGGCGAGCCGGCGGCGCCGTTGATCTTCGACTGGACGGCCAGTCCGCCGGTGTCGCCGGATACCGACACCGGCACCCGCAGCACCTGCCCGACCGCGACCGGCACCGTACCGGTGACCTTGGCGTACGACCCGGCCAGCGCGAACTGTAGATACGGCCGGGCAGGCTGCGTCGGCAGCGCGGTCACGACCGACCACAGCACCGCGCCCGTGGCCAGTGCGGCGACCCCGAACAGCGCGCCGAACCGGACGAGCGCGGGCACGGACACGGCAGGCCCGTCCGCGGGCTCGCCGATCACGTGCAACGGCAGCAACACCACAGCCAGCACC
>DATBCR010000035.1:0-2332 GCA_036270375.1 Pseudonocardiaceae bacterium
CGGTGTAGATGCGCTCGTCGAGGAGTTGCTCGATCACCCTCGCGTGGTCGGATCGGAGGTGCTCATTCCGTATGGACCGACGCGGCATGTGCGAGCACCTGAGCTTGACGCCTGAGTGGCACCGCGGTCTCGCGGTTCCACTCAGGCTCACTCAGTAGCCGGGTCAGTGCGCCCGGCGTGGCCGGCGGCGCATGCTCGAGGCCAGCAGCGCCAAGCCGCCGGAGACGAACAGGGCGAGCGCCCAACCGAGCTCTGGTCCGATCGGACCTGCCCCGGTCACCGCGAGCGGCGGCTTCGGTGGTGTACGCGACGCCGAGGTCGGCAGTGCGCAGATCACGTTTGTCGTCGCCGTGGCGGTGAGTGGCGGCGCCTCGTTGTCTGCACTCAGCGTCGCCGCGTTCGTGTACAGCTGGCAGCTGGCCGTAGTGGTGGCACTCACCACGTGCACCTTGACGTCCGCACCGGTAGCCAGATCACCCAGCGAGCAGGCCAGCACCTGCCCACCCACGGCACCGGTGATCACGCATCCTGTCGCGGTGGTCTTCGACGCGTCGATCGACCACGAGACGCCAGAGCCGGACGGCAGCGGGTCGTTGATGACGGCATCGACCGCCGTCCCCGGGCCGGTGTTCTTGGCCTCCACCACGAACCCGATCTGGCTGTTCGAGGCCACAGACGCCGTGTCCGCGGTCTTGATGAACACCAGCGCCGGGCAGAGCACCGTCGTCGACGCGGACGCGGTCGGCGCGCCGATCACGTTAGTCGCAGTAACGGTCGCGGTGTTGTCGTAGGTGCCGCTGTTATCCGTCCCGCCG
Source organism: Pseudonocardiaceae bacterium (assembly GCA_036270375.1). Taxonomy (GTDB): domain Bacteria; phylum Actinomycetota; class Actinomycetes; order Mycobacteriales; family Pseudonocardiaceae; genus DATEPR01. The sequence continues at coordinate 816 of DATBCR010000035.1, forward strand.
AGGCACGAGTTGGTGGTCACGTTGTTGACCACGGTCCAGGATGTCGGGCTGAGGACGTGCACGGTCTCCACCTCGCCCTGAGCGAGGGTGCCGGTGCAGGTCAGCAGGCTGGCCGCGATGCTGCAGGTGAGCGGGCCGGTGGCGCTGTCGATCGCCCAGTTGATGCCCGGGCCGGTCGGCAGCGGGTCGGAGAGCAGCACGCCGCTCGCGGTGCCCAGACCGTCGTTGGTCACGCTCACGTGGAAGCCGATGTTGGAGCCCACGTTCACGCTGGCCGCGTCGGCGGTCTTGGTGATGCTCAGGTGCGGGCACTGCACGGTGACGATGACCGGTCCGGCGGTGACGAGCGTGCTGGGGTCGGCGGTGAGCGTCGCGGAGTTGCTGATCGACGGGCAGTCCAGCGGCCCGGTGGTCGCGGTGACCTCGGCGATCTGGGTGAGCGCGATCGGGTTGAGGTTGCCGACGTTGCAGGTGACGACCTGGTGGCCGGCCGCGGTGCCCAGCGTGCAGTTGTAGCCCGCGGTCGGGGTCAGCGACCAGGTGTGGCCGCTGGGCAGCACCGGCAGGATGTCGGTGACGACCACGTTGGCGGCCGTGCCCGCGCCGGTGTTGTCGATGTTGACGTCGTAGACGACCTGGTCACCCGCGACGATCGTGCTGTGCGGGGTGCCCTTGGTCAGCGAGACGTTAGGACCGACGAGGTGCGCGGTCTCGTTGGCGTCGGTGCAGGTGCCGTTGGCCGCCGAGTTGATGGTGTCGCCGGCGTAGCTGGCGACCCAGGTGTAGTAGCCGGCGCCCATGGCCGAGGTCGGCGTGAAGGTGGGCGCGGTGGCCTTCCAGGTCGTCGCGTCCACGTTGACCAACGGCTCGTCCACCGGGCCGGATGCGATGCCTGCTGCGATGCAGCTGGTGGCCGAGGTCGGTGCGGTGGCGGCCGGCCCGTACAGGGTGAACGTGACGTGCTGCGAACTCAGGTCCGCGCCGGAGACGACACCGGACAGGGTCGCGACGTCACCGAGTGTGGTGAAGCTGACGCTGTTCGCAGCCGCGCCGCCGCTCGTGTTCGCCGAGCTGACGGTCGTGATGGTCGGTGACGCGTGCGCCACGGTGAAGCACTCGGTGGTGGTGTTGGTGTGCGTGCCGGCGGTGTAGTGGTGATCGCTCGGGCCGGGGGTGAAGTCGGCGCGCCAGCAGTACTTGCCCGCCGCGTTGTCGTTGGGCGTGGTTGTCCCGTCGACGATGGACGACGACGCGTTGCCGGAGCCGTCGAGGGTGACCGCAGTGCCGACCGCGGTGCCGCCGGCCGAACAGTCTCCACCGTTGGTGGCCACCTGGGCCGGGCCGCAGAGGGTGAACTGGACGGTGCCGATGCCGGCACCACCCGAGCCGTTCACGGTCGCGACGTCGTGCTGCGCCGAACCGGGCGCGACCACCGGCAGGCCGTCGATCGTGCCGTTACCGGGAGTGGCGGTGGTGGTGATGGTCGGCGGCACGCAGGTCGACGGGGGAGCGACGTC
>DATBCR010000036.1:0-9059 GCA_036270375.1 Pseudonocardiaceae bacterium
ACGGAACTCGCCGGGCACCACATCCGGGTCCTCGGCGCGATCTCCGCGGGCGGTGCGGTCGGCGCGCTGGCCCGTTACGGCATCGAACAACTGATACCCGTTGCGCCCGGCCGGTTCCCGGTGGGCACGTTCACCGTCAACGTGCTCGGGTGCCTGCTGATCGGCGCGCTGATGGTCCTGGTGACGGACGTCGTCACCGGCCGGCCGCTGCTGCGCCCGTTCCTCGGGGTCGGCGTGCTCGGCGGTTTCACCACGTTCTCCACGTACGCCAACGAAATTCGCGGCGTGCTGCGCCCAGGCATGGTGCCGCTCGCGTTCGTGTACCTGGCAGGGACGATCGTGGCCGCGCTGCTCGCCACGCTGGCCGGCATGGTGCTGACCCGGCGCCTGCTGCGCACAAGGGGAATGCGGGAGTGACGGCGCTGCTGGTGGTCGTCGGCGCGATGGTCGGCGCCCCGCTGCGCTACCTGACCGACCGGCTGGTGCAGTCCCGGCACGACTCGGTGTTCCCGTGGGGCACGTTCACCGTGAATCTGGCCGGCTGCATGATCCTCGGCGCGCTCAGCGGATCCGGCATCGCCGCGACCGGGCCGCTGTATGTGTTGCTCGGCACCGGTTTCTGCGGCGCGCTGACCACGTACAGCACGTTCAGCTACGAGACCGTGCGCCTGGCCCAGGAACGCGCCTACTTCTACGCCGTGACCAACGTGCTCGTCAGCGTGATCGCCGGGCTCGGTGCCGCGCTGATCGGCTACACGATCACCAGGGCGCTGGTGTAGTCAGCGGTAGGCGGGCGGCAGCCGGTCCGGGTCGTGGTGCGCATACGCCCGCAGCAGCAACCGGTGCAGCTGCGCCCGTTCCGGCTCGGTCAGCGGTTGCAGCAGCCGCTCGTCAAGCACCCTGGTCGCCGCCATCCGGCCCTCGAGTGCCGCGGTGCCGGCCGTGGTCATGGTGACCGTGTAGCGCCGCCGGTCCCGCTGGTCCCGTTCCCTGCGCACCAACCCGGTCCGCTCCAGATCGTCGAGCACCGACACCAGGTCGCTCGCGTCGATGCGCAGCCGGGTGCTGATGTCCTTCTGCGCGGCCGGTCCGAACTCGGCGAGACAGCTCAGCACGCCGAGATGCGGCAGCCGCAGCCCCTGATCGTCCAGCGTGCCGATGATCCGCCGTGCCTCCCGCAGCAGCTGGAACATCAGGAAACTGGGGAACGCCAGCAGCGGCTCGGGAAACGTCCGCGCCGCACCGGACTCCGGGAACGTCATCCCAGCATCATAGAAACATAGAAACCGCCCACTGTGGGGTGATCCCGCGATCGGGGTTACGGGCTGCCCGGCAGGCCCGCCGACGCGGCCGCGAGCCGGGTCAGCGCCGGATCGGTCGGGCTGGACGCGCGGCCGACCCACACCACCTCGGTCAGCCGCACCGCCGTGTCCCGCACGACGACGGTGTATGCCGCGTTGTCGAACGACGTCGGCCCGCCTGCCCACCGCGAACCCTCCGCGACCAGGTTCGTGATACCGCCGGTGCCCTTGGCGTTGGCGACCGTGCCGAACGCGGTCGCGGTGGCCGGGTCGGCGAACGTCACCACGGCCAGCGCCACGGCGGCCGGCTGGCCGTCGGCGGTGGTCTGGTAGACCGACCGGACCAGGTGCACGCACTGGTGCTGGCCGAGCCACACCCGCACGTCGCCGTACGCGTGGCCGGCGCAGTCGGTGGCCTCGGTGGCACCCTTCGGGCTGAACGACACGCCACCGGCCGTCACCGACGGGGTCGCGGCGGGTTTCCCGTTGGCCGCCTGCGTGATCCGGGCCGCGCCCGTTGTGCTGACGGCCACCGCGATCCCGACCACCAGCAGGACCGCCAGTAGGCCGAGCGCGGCCAGCGGCCACCACCGCACGTGCCGCCGCCCGCGACCGCGTGGCCCCCGGCCAGGTGGCACGGTCTGGTCGGTGATCCTCGGGATCAGCGTGGTGTTCGCGGTCGCCAGGTCCGGCGTGACGGAGTCGACGAAGCCCTCCGCCGCGACCTCGCCGATCAGCATCGGCGCCCGGTTCCCGATCAGCTCGGCCACTAGTCTCCTAGCCTGCTCCACCGAGCACGGCCGGTCCGCCACGGCCAGCTCGCGCATCGCGGTGAGCATCGTCCTCGGCTCCGGATGCAACACGCGGACGCCGTGGTGCAGGTCGACCGTCGACTGCACGACCTGCCCGACGTACGGCCCGACCGCCACGATCGTGCTGACCGGCACCGGATCCAGCCGCCGTGCGTGCAACAGGTCGGCGATCGCGCGGGCCACGGCCAGCGCCTCGCCGGCCGGGTTCACCGCGCCGTCCTGGCGCACCAGCGGCCAGCCGTCCGCCTTCCACGGCCCGTCCAGCGGCGCGTCCAGCCGGACCGCCGGATCCGGCAGGTCGACACCGACCACGATCACCACGCCGCGCGGCACCAGGATGACCGCCTCGACCGGCCCCGGGCAGCCCCTCGGTGTGACGCCGAGCAGCGCGATCCCGCCGAGCACCGCGTCCGACGGCCCCCAGGACGCCAGTGCTGCCCGCACGTCCGTGCCAACCGACGAGGTCTCGGTTCCGAGCCGGACCAGCCGCACGGCACACCTCCGAACCTCGTCGCCCGCCGAATCCCGGCGGTCACCGACCTAGCACGCTCGGTGGGACCACCGTAACGCCGGGGTGGTGTGGGCCGGGTCATCGGGACTGGTTACCCTATGTGACGGGTGCCACCACGTGTGCGAACACCGCGAAAACACGGTCGAGCATCTTTCCGGTTCAGGTGGCGGGACCGGTCGGAGTAGGGGCAGAATGGCGCAGCAACAGCCACGGTGATCGCTGAGCTGGCCAGGTGTCCGCTGTCGAGGGCGTAGGGGAAGACGTCCCTCGTCGAGTAGCGGAGGTCAGCAGTGAGCACTAGTGGCGTGGTGTACGTCCACTCGTCGCCGTCTGCGGTCTGTCCGCACGTCGAGTGGGCGATCGCCGGAACCCTCGGGGTCCGGGTGGCTTTGCAGTGGACCGCGCAGCCTGCCGCGCCGGGTCACCTGCGGGCGGAGTGTTCGTGGGGCTCGGACGTGGGCACCGCGAGCAAGCTGGTCATGGCGCTGCGCGCGTGGCCGATGCTGCGGTTCGAGGTCACAGAGGACCCGAGTCATGGCGTCGACGGCGAGCGCTACTGTTTCGCGCCCGGGCTCGGCCTGTGGCACACGCGGATCGGCGCCAACGGCGACATCATGGTCGGCGAGGACCAGTTGCGTACGCTCGCCGCGAACAGCCGTGGCGGCGAGTCGTTCGCACACCACGTGGACAAGCTGCTCGGCCGGCCGTGGGACGACGCGCTCGAGCCGTTCCGCCGGGCCGGCGACGGTGCCCCGGTGACCTGGCTGCACCGGGTGGGCTGATCGACGACCGGGTGTGGCACGCTCGACGTGTGCCGACCGATCCACGCCGCCCGACCAGCTGGTGGATCGCGCCCGTGCTCGGCCTGGTCGCGGTGACCGTCGCGGTGTCCGCGTTGATCACGCACAACCTGTACCACCAGCCGACCGCGACACCGGCACCCGTGGTGGCGCCAACCGGCACATCGGTGCCGGGCAGGGGCGAACCCGGTCTGTCGACGGTGATGTTCGCGCCGGACGTCGCCACCTACCCGCAGCACACCCAGCTGCTGAGCGTGCTGCAGACGTACTTCAACGCCATCAACGACAAGAAGTACGACGAGTTCGTGTCCGTCGTCACGCCCGCGCTGGCGGCGGAGCAGACGAAAGCGCTGTTCGCCCAGGGCTACCAGAGCACCCGCGACGGGTCGATCTTCGTCTACCGGGTGGACACCGCGCCGCACAACGGTTTGCGCGTGCTGACCAGCTTCACCAGCACGCAGGCGCTGAACGACGCGCCGATCAACTTCCAGCACACCTGCATCCGCTGGCAGGTGGTGCTGCCGTTGGCGTGGGACCCGGAAGTCAAGCAGTGGGAGATCGACGCCGGCATCACCGGCAGCTCACCGCAGACCCAGGTTTGCTGACCGCGTAGGAGAAAGCCGGTCCCGGTCAGGCCGCTGTGAAGACGAGCGCCACGTTGTGCCCGCCGAAGCCGAACGAGTCGTTGATCGCCGCGGTCAGCTTCACCTTGCGGGCCTCGCCGGCCACGACGTCCAGCGTCACGCCGGGATCGAGGTTCACCAGGTTCGCGGTCGGCGGGATCAGGCCCTCGTAGAGCGACAGGATCGTGGAGATCGACTCCACCGCGCCGGACGCGCCGAGCAGGTGCCCGAGCGAACCCTTGGGGGCGGTCAGGATCGGGTGGTCGCCGATGGACTTGCGGACCGCCATCGTCTCCGGTACGTCACCCACCGGGGTGGACGTGGCGTGCGCGTTGACGTGCCCGATGTCGGCCGGGTCGACGCCGCTGTTGCGCAGCGCCGTCGCGATCGCCCGTGCCTGGCCGACGGCGTCCGGGTCGGGCGCCGTGATGTGGTAGGCGTCCGATGACGTGCCGACGCCGGCCAGCCGGGCGTATACCCGAGCCCCCCGTGCGGCCGCGTATTCGGCGCGCTCCAACACGATGAGGCCCGCGCCCTCGCCGAGCACGAAGCCGTCCCGCCCCATGTCCCACGGGCGGGATGCCCGCTCCGGGTCGTCGTTGCGGGTGCTCATCGTGCGGGCCTGGGCGAAACCGGCCATGGTGATCGCGGCGATGGCCGCCTCGGCGCCACCGGCCACCACCACGTCCGCCTCGCCCGCGCGGATCATCCGCCAGCCCCAACCGATCGCCTCGGCACCGCTGGCGCAGGCCGAGACCGGCGCGTGCACACCGGCCCGTGCCCGCAGCGCGAGACCGACGTGCGCGGCCGGGCCGTTGGGCATCAGCATCGGGACGGTCAGCGGCGACACCTTGCGCATTCCGTGTTTCTGCAACAGTTCGTTCTGGTCGAGCAGGGTGTTCACGCCACCGATGCCGGTGCCGATGATCACCGCGAGACGGTCGAGGTCGACCGCGTCCTCGCCGAACTCGGCGTCGTCCCATGCCTGCTTCGCCGCCACGATGGCGACCTGCTCGGACCGGTCCAGCCTGCGGGCTTCCACCCTCGGCAGGACCTCGGTCGGTTCGACGGCCAGCGTCGCCGCGAAGGTGACCGGCAGGCCCAACCGCTCGACCCACTCGTAGTCCAGCTTCCGCGCGCCGCTGCGTCCAGCCAGTAGTCCGTCCCAGGTGGATGCGACGTCCCCGCCTAGCGGGGTCGTCGCGCCCATCCCGGTGACGACGACGTCAATGCCACTCATGTCGTCTCCGCGCTGCTTTGCCTGCCGGTCACTGCTGTCAATTACCCACTGCTGTCATTTACCGCTGGGAACTACTGCTTGCTCGCGATGTAGTTCACCGCGTCGCCGACCGTCTTGAGGTTGGCCAGTTCGTCGTCCGGGATCTTGACGCCGAACTTGTCCTCGGCCTGCACGGCGATCTCGACCATGGACAGCGAGTCGATGTCCAGGTCATCCACAAAGGACTTGTCAATCGTCACGTCGGCAGCCGCGACACCGGCGATCTCCTCGACGATCTCGGCGAGTTCCTTCTCGATCTGCTCGTTCGCCACCTAACGTTTCCTTCCTTGAGCGTTGACCCTGCCGACAACTCGGCCAGGGGAGTTCCGTGGTCGGAGTTCAGGGACTGATCACGACCTGCGCAGCGTAGGACAGCCCGGCGCCGAACCCGACGAGGAGTAGCACGTCCCCGCTGTGCACCCGGCCCGCCGTGCGCATGTGGTCCAGCGCCATCGGAATCGACGCCGACGACGTGTTGCCGGAGTACACGATGTCGTCCGCGACCACCATGTCGTCCCGTGCGCCCTCGGCGCGCAGCTTCTTGGCGATCGCGTGCACGATCCGCAGGTTCGCCTGGTGCGGGATCAGCACGTCCACATCGGACGGTTTGAGCCCGGTCAGTTCCAGCGCCCGCAACGCGATCGGCGCGACCTGCGTGGTCGCCCAGCGGAAGACCGACTGGCCCTCCTGGTAGATCCACTTGTTCTCGCGCATGTAGATCACGTCTGCCAGGTCGCCCGCGCTGCCCCACGAGACCGGGCCGATCGCGGCTTCGTCGGACGGTCCGACCACCACCGCGCCGGCACCGTCGGCGAAGATGATCGCGTTCGCCCGGTCGGTCGGCTCGACCCAGTCCGCGAACCGCTCCGCGCCGACCACCAGCACCCGCTTCGCAGAGCCGGCCCGAACAAGGTCCGACGCCGTGCCGATGGCGTAACAGAAACCCGCACAGGCGGCGTTCAGGTCGAACGCGCCGGCACCCTTGATGCCGACCATGTCGGCCACCCTTGCGGACGCGTTCGGGATCTGGTTGGGCATCGTGCAGGTGGCGACGATCACAGTGTCGATATCGGACGGTTCGATGCCCGAGTCGGCGATGGCCTTGCTACCGGCCGACGCGGCGAAGTCCACCAGCCGGTCGTCCGGCCCGGCGGCCCGGCGCTCGATGATGCCGACCCGGTCCCGGATCCACTCGTCGCTGGTGTCCATGATCTTGGCGAGATCGTCGTTGGTGACGATGTTGTCCGGCTGGAAACTGCCGGTGCCAAGGATGCGGGTGGCCCGGGCGCCATGGTTGACGGTCAGCGATGTCAGCCCGGTCATAGCGCACCACCCTTTTCTGCCAGCAGCGCGGCCACTTTGGCCAGGTCGTCTGGGGACTTCAACGGCACAGTGGCTGTTCCCTTCAGTTCGCGCTTGACCAGTCCGGTCAGCGCGCCGGCCGGCGGCAGTTCCACGGTGGCCGTGACGCCGAGCCCGGCGAGCGTGGCCATGCAGCGGTCCCACCGGACCGGCTTGGTGACCTGCGCGATCAGCCTGCTCAGTTCTTCGGCACCCGAGGTGACCACCGCGCCGTCGGCATTGGACAGCAGCGGGAAGATCGGGTCCGTGACGGCGATGTCGCCGGCTCGTACGCGCAACGCGGCCTCGGCCGGTGCCATGTAGCGGGTGTGGAAGGCGCCGGCCACTTTCAGCGCGATCACCTTGAGACCAGGGCGGGCGGCGCCGGACAGCTTGTCAAGCGCGGTCCACGAGCCGGCCGCGACGATCTGGCCGGCCCCGTTGATGTTGGCGCCGACCAGGTCGAACTCGGCCAGCCACGAGATGATCTCGTCCGGTTCGCCGCCCATCACGGCGGCCATCCCGGTCGGTTCGACGGCGCACGCGGCGGCCATCTCGCGACCACGAACCCGGGCCAGCGCGACCGCGTCGTCCGCGCTGAACACCCCCGCCACGGCGGCGGCGGCGAGTTCGCCGACCGAGTGGCCGGCGACCGGTGTGTCCGCAGGCAGGTCGATCTGCTTGCGCAGTTCACCGAACGCGATCAGGCTCAGCGCGACCACCAGCGGCTGGGTGATCGCGGTGTCCTGGATCTCCTCGGCCGTCGCGGTCGTGCCAAGCCTGGCCAGGTCCAGCCCGGTCGACTCGGACCACGTGGCCACCTGCGCCGCGACACCGTCCAGTTCCAGCCACGGGCTGAACATGCCGGGTTTCTGGGCGCCCTGACCAGGCGCGAGCAGTGCGATCACGATTCCTTACTGAACACTGTGCGACCGGGTGATGGGGATGCCGGCAGCAACCAACTCCTGCCGTTCCGTTTGTAGGATACCTACAAGAGCGGTCGCACTGGAAAACTACGCAACCTGAACGTCTGACGAGTTACAACCCGCTGACGTTGTGGTTATCAGCTACCACAGGCCGCGAGCCCGCGCCAACCGGCCGACCGTGAGTGCGATCCGCAACACAAGCGCGTCCCTCGCCTCGTTCGGGTTGCGGTCGGTGATCTCGGCCACTCTGCGCAGTCGGTAACGCACAGTATTCGGATGTACGAACAGTTTTCGGGCGCAGCCCTCCAGCGTGCCGCCGGATTCCAGGTAGGTGTCCACGGTCTCCAGCAGCGCACCGCCGGCCTCCTCGAGCGGCCGCGCCACCTGCTCGATGAGCTGCCGCTCGGCCTCCGGATCCCCCGCCAAAGCCCGTTCCGGCAGCAGGTCACCGGACCGGACCGGTCGCGGCGCGGCCGGCCACCCGACAACGGCCCGCAGCCCGGACAGCGCGTCCGACGCGCTGCGATGCGCCTCACCAAGATCGGCCACGGTCGGCCCGGCCACCACCGGACCCGACCCGAACGCGTCCGCGATTCGGCTGAGCAGGTCGTGGTCGGCGGTCCGGTCGGTCCGCCCGCCGAGCACCACGACCAGCCGTGACCCCTGCACGGACATCAGCACCGGCCGGCTGATCCGGGCCGCCCGGCTGCGCACCCCGTAGACCACGGTCGGCGGGTCGGCGGCGGGCGGCGGGCCGACAAGGACGGTCGCCTCGCTTGCCTGCTCCCAGCCGAGCGCGGCGGCCCGCGACAGCAGCGACTCCTCCGCGTCGCCACGCACGATCCCGTCCACCACAAGGGCTTCCAGTCGCGCGTCCCACGCGCCACGGGCCTCGGCGGCGGTGGCGTAGGACGTGGCGGCCGTGAACGCGATCTCCCGCCCGTAGCGCAACACGGCCTCGGTCAGCACGGCCCGTTCGGCCGCGTCGCCGGCCAGGTCGGGCAGCCGCTGTTCGAGCACTTCGAGCGCCAGCCGCACCAGTTCGACGGTGTGCCGCAGGCTGACCCAGTGGTACATGTCGCGGGGCGCGGACCGGAACGCGTCCGCGGAGAGCTGGAACGCGGTTTTCGGGTCGTGGAACCACTCCACGAAGCCGGCCACGCCGGTCTGCGCGATCAGCAGCACGTTCGCCCGCTGGTCGGCCGGCAGCCGCGCGAACCAGGGCAGCCGGTCCTCCATCGCGGCGATGCTGGCGGCGGCCAGTTCGCCGGACGCCCGCTCGATGGTCCGCAGCGTCCGGACGGACACGGCGTCCGGCACCGGGTCGTCGCTGGGCGCCGTTGTCATGTCAGAGCCATGCCGGCTGCTGGGTCATGTCACAGCCCGGGTCAGGGGATCAGCAGGAGTTTGGCGGTAGTGCGGCGGGACTGCAGGTCGTCGTGAGCCTTCCCGGCGTCGGCAAGCGG
>DATBCR010000037.1:0-3578 GCA_036270375.1 Pseudonocardiaceae bacterium
CGCGTTGACGTCGGCGGTCAACGTGGTCGTCATCGACTGCACGGAAATCGGGTGATCACTGCCGACACCGACCGAACCCACCCGCAACTGCCGGGTCCGGCGACGTGGCGCGAGCACAGTGGGCGGGAGATCCGGCATTCCGAGCAGAACACCGTCCGCGGACATTGCACCTCCACCTTGATGGTCTGACCGAAGGTCACTGACCGTTCAGTCGTATCGGGTTCACGATATCCGCGGTCACGCTGAGCAGCACCATGGCGCCCCCGAGGAACACCACGACCAGCGTCAACGGTGCCAGCTTCGTGTAGTCGACCGGACCGCCGGCCGGCCGGCCACGGAGCCTGCGCAGCCAGTCCCGGACCCGTTCGTACAGCGCCACCGCGATGTGGCCGCCATCAAGGGGCAACAACGGGAGCAGGTTGAATACTCCGAGGAAGAACTGCAATGTGGCCAACAACAACCAGAACAGCGGCCACTGGCTGTCCTGCACCGCCTCGCCACCGAGGCGGCTCACGCCGACGACGCTCATCGGGCTGTTCACGTCCCGTTTCGCGCCGCCGATCGCGCTGATCAGGCTCGGCACCTTGTTCGGCAGCTGTTTGAGACCGGCCCACACGCCCGCGAACATCTGCCCGGTGTACTGGACGGTGCCGCCGACCGCGGTGACCCCGTTGTAGTGGACGAACCGGGACGGGACCACGCCGATCATGCCGATCGTGGTCAGTTTCTGCTGGCTCGGATTGGCCGACTCCTGCTGCGCCACGGTCAGACCCTTGACCTTGGCGACGTCCACGTTCAGCGTGATCCGCTGTCCGTTGCGCAGCACGACGAAGGACGTCGGCCCGTCCGCCTTCTGCACCTGGGTGCTGACGTCGGTGAACGTCGCGGTCGCGTGGCCGTTCACCTCGACGATCTCGTCGCCGGCCTGTATTCCCCCGTTCTTGGCCGGCGCAGGGTCGCCCGGTTTGCACGGTGTCGGTACGAGCGTCGTCGGATTGAGATCGGTGACACAGTTGGCGACGCCGGACACCAGCGGCTTGTCGTTCGTGTTCACGAGGCCGATGGACAGCGCCATCAGGTACAGCACGAGAAAACCGAGGATGAAGTGCGTGATGGAACCGGCGGACAGCACGACGACGCGCTTCCAGGTCGGGTAGCGCCACATCGCGTGCGGCGCCTCGGCCTCGGTCACTTCGTCCAGCGCGGTCATCCCCGCGATGTCGCAGAACCCGCCGGCCGGGATGGCCTTGAGCCCGTATTCGGTGCCACCACGGCGGAACGAGAAGATCTTCGGGCCGAAGCCGATGAAGTAGCGGCGGACCGTCATGCCGAAAGCCTTGGCCGTCAACATGTGTCCGGCCTCGTGCAGCGCGACCGCGATCCCGATGCCGAGGGCGAACAGCACTACCCCGATGATGTAGGCGAACACGTCAGTCCCTTCCCCCTGCCGCGTGGCTAGCGGCCGCCAGATGTGTTCGCGCGCTGTCCCGTGCCCACCGCTCCGCGGCGAGCACCTCGTCGACCGAGTCCGGTTCCCGGTGCCATTCGTCGGCCCGGTCCAGCACCCGCGCGATGGTGTCCACTATGGCCAGGAACCCGGTGCCGCCGGTGAGGAACGCGGCGACCGCCTCCTCGTTGGCCGCGTTGAACACCGCCGGCAGGCAGCCGCCCTCGGTGCCGGCCGCCCGCGCCAGCCGGACGGCCGGGAAGGTCAGCTCGTCAAGCGGTTCGAACGTCCAGGCGCTTGCCGTGTCGAACGCGCACGGCGGGGCCACATCGGACAGCCGGTTGGGCCACGCCAGCGCGAGCGCGATCGGCAGCAGCATGGTCGGCGGGCTCGCCTGGGCGATGGTGGCGCCGTCGGTGAAGGTGACCATCGAGTGCACAATGGACTGTGGGTGCACGACGACGTCGATCCGGTCGTACGGCACGTCGAACAGCAGGTGCGCCTCGATCACCTCAAGGGCCTTGTTGACCATGGTGGCCGAGTTGAGCGTCACGACCGGCCCCATCGACCACGTCGGGTGCGCAAGCGCGGACGACACGGTGACGTCGGCCAGATCGGCGCGGACCCGCCCACGGAACGGGCCGCCCGACGCCGTGATGACAAGCTTCGCGACCTCGTCCGCACGTCCGCCGCGCAGGCACTGGGCCAGCGCGGAGTGCTCGGAGTCGACCGGCACGATCTGGCCCGGCGCGGCCGCCCGCAGCACCAGCGGTCCGCCGGCCACCAGGGACTCTTTGTTCGCCAAGGCGAGTGACGCGCCGGTGGCCAGGGCCATCAGGGTCGGTTCGAGGCCACGGGAGCCGTCCATCGCGTTGAGCACGATGTCCGCGCCGGACGTGCCGATCAGCTCGCCGACCGCGTCCGGGCCGACCAGGACGGCGGGGTTCGGGTAGTCGCGGACGTCCCGCGCCGTTCGTTCGGCGTCGATCGCGGCGAGCAGCGTGGCACGCAGCACCGCACCGGCGTCCGCCCGCCCGAGCGCGACGAGCGGTACCCGGAACCGGACCGCCTGCGCGGCCACCGCGGCCGGGTCGGCACCACCGGCGGCCAGCCCCGCGACCGTGAAGGCGTCGGTGTTGGCGGCGATGACGTCCAGTGCCTGGGTACCCACCGAACCGGTCGACCCGAGGACCAGCACGCTCCGGCGCTGGTCGGTGCGGTCGGTCGGCACGTGGATCGCGTCGGCGAGCGGGTCGCGGACGGCAGTCGAGGGGTCCATCGCGGTCCATTGTTCCCGACCGACCTGAACAGGGTGTGAGCCGTCATCACTCCGGTCGAACCCGGGGGTCGTTCTATAACGGATTGGACACGATCCTTGACCTTGCGCGCTACGCCGTTTGCGAACTGGGCACACCATCGATCGATCGATCGTGAGCACAGCCGGTCCACCCCGCTGGCTCGGTGGACCATAGGGAAGGAGCACGGTATGGGCATCATCGCGTGGATCGTCCTCGGACTGGTCGTCGGAGCCATCGCCAAAATGATCATGCCCGGCCGAGACGGCGGCGGATTCATCATGACCGTCCTGTTGGGCATCGTCGGCGCGTTCGTCGGCGGCATCATCGGCAAGTACGTGTTCCACACCGCACTCGGCGGCTTCTTCAACCTGCGCACGTGGCTGCTGGCGATCCTGGGCTCGGTCGTCGTACTCGGCGTCTACCACCTGGCGACCCGCCGCTCGATCAGCAGGTAGTCCCCACCTCGCCGGGCGACCCCTGTCGGGCCGCCCGGCGAGTGCCGTATGGGACGATGGCGGCGCAAGGAGTCCAGCGATCTGAGGAGCGCGTCGGTGCCGTCTTCCGAGGTGGAGAAGCATCCCGTCCAAACCCCGGACCCCCACGACGAGCCATCGGTCGGGTGGGGCTGGCACGGCACGCTGCCCAAGGGCGCACAGATCGCCGGCTGGTTCGTGGCGATCCTGATGTTCGGCCTGTTCATCGGCAACCAGGTCGGGCACGTGCAGGACTTCTACCTGGCCTTCACCGGCGCGGTGATGATCTTCCTGTTGCTGACGAGCGCCCGTCGGCGTCGTCGCCAACGCCGCTGACCTGTGGTGACCGTCCGGCCGATC
>DATBCR010000038.1:0-12030 GCA_036270375.1 Pseudonocardiaceae bacterium
GGGGTTCTCGCCGTCTGGCGGATCTCGGGCCCGATCGGCACGACCGAGAATCCGAGGCCCTTGATCCACTCGCGGAAGTCGGGTGGCACGCACAGCACGACCTGCTGCCCGAGACCCCGCAACTCCGACGCCAGCGCCACCATCGGCTGGGCCTCGCCACGTGACCCGATCGCGGCCAGCAGAACGCGCATCAAACCCCCTCGATCCTGCATCTGCCTGCGTATTCTGAGCCTGCCCCCTCGCCGTGCCACTCACAAGGGCCGCAGACCGGACACCGCGCCACCGCCCGTCCGGGGGATCACACCATCGGGTGATCGAAATCCGTTCGCAGGTTGCCTCGAATGGCAGTTCCCGGTGACCACCCACAAGCGGTAAGTTCGCCGTCCGTGACCGTCTTGCGTGACGAAACCGTGACCTCGACTGCGGTTGATCCGCGGGCCGCCGATCACTTCATCCGGATGTTCCACGACGCCCACCCGGCCGCTGGGTCGGTCGGCAAGCGGCTGGCCGCGGTGCGGACAGCCATCGCCGAGACCGGGACCTATCGGCACTCCGCCGCCGAACTCGCGTACGGCGCGCGAGTCGCGTTGCGCGACTCCGGTTGGTGCACCAGCGGTGTGCCGTGGCGTCAGCTCAAGATCCGCGACTTGCGTGGGTTACGCAACGCCGCCGCTGTCGCCGCCGAATGCATCGCGCATCTGCGGTTGGCCTGTGCGGACGGCAAAGTACGACCACTCGTCACCGTGTTCGCGCCGGACACGCCGACCGCTGCCGGGCCGAGGGTGTGGAACGACCAACTGGTGCGGTATGCCGGCCACCAGACAGACGACGGCATCCTCGGCGACCGTCGCTACGTCGGATTCACCGAGGCCGTGCGCAAGATGGGCTGGCAGCCGCCCGCCAGCCGTAGTCGCTTCGACCGGTTGCCGCTGGTCGTCGAGACGTCGCACGAAGGCCCGGTGCTGTTCGGCGTGCCGGCGGACGCGGCCCTTGAAGTCCTGCTGCACCACCCCGATCTGCCGTGGTTCGGTGAACTCGGGCTGCGCTGGCCCGCGGTTCCGGTGCTGGGCAACATGACCCTCTCCATCGGCGGCGTGCGCTACCCGGCGGCACCCGTCAACAGTTGGCACATCGGCAGCGACATCGGCACCCGCGCGCTGGCCGACGAGGCCGCGTACGGGGTGGCCGGCCAGGTGGCGGAACGGCTCGGCCTCGACACGTCCAGCGAGCGCACGCTGTGGCGTGACCGGGTGACGGTGGAACTGAATCGGGCGGTGCTGCACTCGTTCGACCAGGCCGGTATCACGATCACGGACCACTACGCCGAAGCCCAACACCGCTTGGCGTGGCTGCGTTCCCGCCAGCGGGCACACGCCTACCGGCCCACGTTCCGCGTCTCCGGCTCGGACACGCTGCGTGCCCGGCACGGCGGCCCTGCATGGTTCGCGAGTTCACCCGACCGAGCGGGTGAATCTGCTGGTCAGAGCGGCGATCCGGGGCTGATCGGCGCATAGTTGACGGGTGCGCCCAGCTATTCGCAATGCAGCCCTGCTGACCGGATGTCTGTTGGTGGTCGGTGTGGCCGGTGGGATGGCCACGCTCGCGCTGCGCTCGGCAACCGTCTCGCCGACCCAACTCGCCACCGCCGTCGTCGTGGTGGACAGCAACGACGCGAGCGGCGCGGCCAAGCTGACCGTGCTCAACCCGGTGCGATTCTCCTCCGGCGCCGGGCAGCGCGTCGTCCCGGCCGGCACCGAGTTCACCACCACCAGCGCGCTGCTGGCCCAGGCGCTGCCGGCACCGGGCACGACCGCCGTCGGCGACACCCTGTCCTGTGACCTGCGGATCGGTACGTCACACGGCCAGCCGGTGCTGGATCTGGTGCGCTGCACACCCGCGAAAACCTCTGCTCGGGGCTGACAACAACCGGGGCTGGCAGGATCAGCGGGTATGACGAGCGCGCTGCGCCTGCACGCACCTGTTGTGCTGCCCTGTGATCCGGCCTGTTCCGTGCTGCGCGACGCCGTCGTCGACGTGACCGACGACGGCCGCCTCGGCTACGTCGGACCGGCCGCGACCGCACCGCCGTCCGATGCGCCGGCCACCCGGCTGCCCGGAATCCTGTTGCCCGGCTTGATAAACACGCACGCGCACAGCCCAATGACCTTGCTGCGCGGCATGGGCGGCGACCTCCCGCTGCTGCGCTGGCTCAACGAGGTGATCTGGCCAGCCGAGGCCAAACTGAAGCCGTCCGACGTGTACGCCGGCATGCTGCTCGGCTGCGTGGAGATGCTGCGGGCCGGCGTCACCACGAGCGCCGAGATGTACTTCCACGGCGACCAGGTCGCCGAAGCCGTGCTGGTGGCCGGTTCCCGCGTCGTGCTCGGTGGTCCGCTGATCGACCTGCCCGGTATGGACTGGCGCGCCACCCTCGCCGAACTCGACGCCTGGATCGACACCGACGGCCTGCGTTTCGGCCCGGCCGACCGGATCGAACTGGGCTACGGCGCGCACTCCGCCTACATGCTGCCCGCCGAGGCCCTGCCGACGATCGCCGAATCGGCCGTGACCCGCGACGCGCTGCTGCAGATCCACGTGGCCGAGTCGATCCACGAGGACACCGAGCAGCGCACGAAATACGGCTCCGTGCCGGCGATGCTGGCCGAGTTGGGCGTGCTGGGCGGCCGGGTGGTGGCCGCGCACGCCGTGCACCTGTCCGACCGCGACATCGAACTGTTCGCGGCCAACCGGGTCGGGGTGGCGCACTGTCCCGGCTCGAACGCGAAACTGGCGTCCGGCATCGCGCGGCTCGTCGACCTGCGGGCGGCCGGGATCGCGGTCGGGCTGGGCACCGACGGGCCGGCCAGCAACGACGGTCTCGACCTCTGGCAGGAAGTCCGGCTGGCCGCGTCGCTGGCTCGGCTGGCGACCGGTGACGCGACCGCCGTGACCGCGCCGGACGCCCTGCTGCTGGCTACCCGTGGTGGCGCGGATGCCTTGGGCCGCAACGACATCGGCGCACTGGAGCCGGGCAGGTGGGCGGACATCGTGCACGTCACCGGTGACGACCCGGCGTTCGTCGGCGGGCTGGCCGCGCCGGCGCCGCAACTGCTCGCGAACCTGGTGTGGGCGGCCGGTTCCCGTCCGGTCCGAGACGTATGGGTGGCCGGCGAGCAGGTACTGGCGGACGGCGAGCCGACCCGGGTCGACGCGGCACGAACACTGGCCGCCGCACGCTCCGCGAGCAACCGGTTGCTGGGGTGACCGGCGGGTACCCTGCGGATGAAGTGGATCCCGCTGGATGCCGGAGGGGCACCAATGAAGGTGAACACATCGCTGGGACGTCGACTGCGGTTCGCGGCACCGATCGCCGTGCTGGCCGCGATCGTCCTTGCCGCACCCGCGAGCGCCAGCACCGTGGACATTGAAGACACCGCCAATGTGCTGAACGCCACAACAGTCCAGAACGAGGCCGCGACACTCCCCGTGCCGATCCTCATCTGGACCACGACGCAGGACGCCGCGAACCGTTCGACATTCGACAACGACGTGCGGAACAAGGTCGGCACGGAGTTCCCCGTCGTACTGGGCATCAACACCCAGTCGAAGCACGAGACACTGCAGATGAGCCGGGCCGCCGGCCTGTCGACACAGAGCGCCGCGATCGCCGCCGAGCAGAGCGCGAACAGCGCGTTCGACAGCGTCATGCGGTCCCAGAACGACTACACGGCGGCGGTCGGCGCCGCACTGACCAGCCTGCGCACGTCGCTCGGCAACGGCGTCGGTAACGGTAACGGCAGCAGGGCCACCGGCCCGGTCTCCAACAAGTCGTCGATCGGCAGCATCGTCACGTGGGTCATCATCGTGGTGGTGATCATCGTGATCTTCGGTGCGATCCGCAGGCTGTTCCGCCCGATGCGGCGGCGCACCCAAGGCATGATGGGCGGCCCGCCGATGGGTGGCTTCAACCAGGGATACGGCCCGCAGCAAGGCTACGGTCCCGGATACGGCCCCGGTTACGGTCCCGGCTACGGCGGCCAGGGGATGAGCCCCGGCGTGGCCGGCGGGTTGGGCGCGGTCGGTGGCGGCATCGTCGGGTACGAACTCGGCAAGATGGCCGGCGAGAACCAGCAGTTCCGCCAGGACGAGATGATGGGCGGCGGCAACGACTACGACGGCGGCCAGAACTTCGGCGGCGGTGGTGACCAGGGCAACTGGGTCGTCGGCCAGGACAGCGACTTCGGCGGCGGGGGCGGCGGCGATTTCGGTGGTGGCGGCGGAGACTCCGGTGGCGGCGGTGGCGGCGACTGGTAACCGGTTCTGAGTCGCAACGGCGTCAGGGTGCCGGACGGATCAC
Source organism: Pseudonocardiaceae bacterium (assembly GCA_036270375.1). Taxonomy (GTDB): domain Bacteria; phylum Actinomycetota; class Actinomycetes; order Mycobacteriales; family Pseudonocardiaceae; genus DATEPR01. The sequence goes on from DATBCR010000038.1 coordinate 4,358, forward strand.
CAGTTCCGGCACCTCGGCATCCGCGGGAGCGTTGACGACGAACCGGATCGCGGCGGCCACCGAGTCCGGCCGCAGGTAGCGATCCGGTTCGTACACACCACATTCGGCCGCTCGCACGGCCCGCTGCATGTCGCTGTCGGTACGGCCGGGGAACACGGACGTGACCCGCAGTCCGTTCGGTTCCTCCTCCGCGCGCAGCACGTCCGCGTACGCGGTGAGCGCGAACTTGCTCGCCGCGTACGCACCCCACCCCGCCCGCGCCCGCCGTCCCTGGCCCGAATTCACCAGCACTACCCGCCCACGCACGGCCCGCAACGCCGGCAGCAACAACCGGGTCAACTCGGCGACCGCGATGACGTTGACGTCCATCATCCGCCGCCACGTTTCGACCGAAGTCGCAGGCAGCGCACCGATTTCCCCAAGCCCCGCGCTGTGCACCAACACGTCCAGCGCGTCGATCCCCACCACGGCGGCGGCAACGGCGGGCGCGTCGGTGAGTTCGACCGGCCACGGCCGCGCACCGGGCAACGACGCCGCCACCGAAGCCAACGCGGCCTCGTCCCGGCCGCCGAGCAGCACGTCGTGACTGGTGGCCAACGAGCGGGCGACAGCGGCGCCGATACCCCTTGACGCCCCGGTGACCAGGGCGAGCGGACGCGTGGATCCCATGGCGGCCAACCGTAGTCAGGCGTCCAGCAGCGCCGTGAACCGCTTGCCGAACAGGTACGCGTCCCCCGGCCAGCGCGCCGACACGTAGTTCCCGTCCTCGACGACGAACGCCGGCCCGTCGTCGGTCGCGGTGCCCCTGGCCAGCGACGCCGGTCCACGCTGGAACTGGCCCGCATCAGCCAAAGCCGCCGTCACCTCGTCCTCGACGTACGCCGGATACGTCCGGTAGTACCGGCCGAGCCGCCACGCCGTGAGGTAGAAAGCGCCGCGCTCCATGGGTTTCGTCAGACACGTCGTGCGCCGGTCCGCGAGCACGCTGGCACCGGTCGCCGGGTCGACGGTCCTCGCCAGCACGAGCACCCCGTGGCAGATCGCGCCGACCGGCCGCCCGAGCGCCCAGTAACCGGCCACCCGGTCCCGCAACACCGCGCTGCCAAGGTACTGCCGCATCCCGGGCGCGTGCCCGCCGGCCAGCACCAGACCCTGATAGTCCGTTGGTCGGACCGCCGACCACGCGATCGGCGCGCGGAACTCGGCCGCCGAACACAGCTGCCGGGGATCGGCGCCCGGCGCCTGCCCGCCGTGCTCGGTCGCGAACACCACCTGGTGCCCGGCGTCGGTCAGCAGCCGCCACGGCACCGCGACCTCGGTGACATCGAAGTCCCGGTCCGGCAGTGGCATCTCCGAGCCGCATCCGCATCTCCATCAACGAAGGCGCCGGGCCTGGAAACCCAGGCCCGGCGCGGAAAGTACGTGACTCAGCCTTCGACCTCGCCGCGGATGAACCGCTCGACGGCCTCGTACGCGTCAGAATCCGAGTACTGCTCCGGCGGCGACTTCATGAAGTACGACGACGCCGACAGCACCGGACCCGCGAGTCCCCTGTCCAGCGCGATCTTCGCGGCGCGCACCGCGTCGATGATCACACCGGCCGAGTTCGGCGAGTCCCAGACCTCCAGCTTGTATTCCAGATTCAACGGCACATCACCGAAGGCGCGACCTTCCAGCCGGACGTAGGCCATCTTGCGGTCGTTGAGCCACGGCACGTAGTCCGACGGTCCGATGTGGATGTCGGCCTTCTGCATCTCGTGCGGGATCTGCGAGGTGACCGACTGGGTCTTGGAGATCTTCTTGGACTGCAGGCGCTTGCGCTCCAGCATGTTCATGAAGTCCATGTTGCCGCCGAAGTTGAGCTGGTACGTCCGCAGCAGCTCAACGCCGCGGTCCTCGAACAGCTTCGCCATGACACGGTGCGTGATGGTCGCGCCGACCTGGGACTTGATGTCGTCACCGATGATCGGCAGCCCGGCCGCCCGGAACTTCTCCGCCCACTCCGGGTCGGACGCGATGAACACGGGCAGGGCGTTGACGAACGCGACGCCCGCGTCGATGGCGCACTGCGCGTAGAACCGGTCCGCCTCCTCGGAACCCACCGGGAGGTAGGACACCAGGACGTCCACGTCGGCCGCCCGCAGCGCACCGACCACGTCCACCGGCTGCTCGTCGGACTCGGTGATGAACTCGGTGTAGTACTCGCCGAGACCGTCGAACGTGTGGCCACGCTGCACGACCACGCCGAGCGGCGGCACGTCGCAGATCTTGATCGTGTTGTTCTCGCTGGCCACGATCGCCTCGGACAGGTCACGCCCGACCTTCTTGGCGTCCACGTCGAACGCGGCCACGAACTCGATGTCCCGCACGTGATAATCGCCGAACTGGACATGCATCAGGCCCGGCACCCGCGCGCCCGGATCGGCGTCCGAGTAGTACTGCACCCCCTGGACCAGGGATGCGGCACAGTTGCCGACGCCGACAATGGCTACCCGAACGCTGCGGCGCTGATCGCCCATGCCGGGTCCTCCTTCTCAACTCTTGCGGTGAACAGTGCCTGCGATGGGTCGGGCGGGTGGACGCTACTGGGCGGTCCCGTCCTGCTCGGCCCGTTCGTGCTCGATCAGCTCGTTGAGCCAGCGCACCTCGCGCTCGCTCGACTCGAGGCCCATCCGGTGCAGCTCGCGCGTGTAGCGGTCGATCTGCTCGCCGGCCCTGGCCAGTGCCGCCCGCAGCCCTTCCCTGCGCTCCTCGACCCGACGGCGCCGGCCCTCCAGGATGCGCATCCTGACCTCGGCCGGTGTCCGGGAGAAGAACGCCATGTGGACGCCGAATCCGTCGTCGTCCCAGGTCTGCGGGCCGCCGTCGGCGACGAGAGCGGCGAACCGCTCCTTGCCCTCCGCGGTGAGCTTGTAGACCCGGCGCGCCCGCCGGCCCCAGGACCGGGCGGCCCGTGCCGCGATCACGGCACCGTCGTCCTCGGTCGGCTCGGTCGTCTCCTCGACGATGAGCCCGGCCCGCAACAGCCGGCGCAGCGCCGGGTACAGCGAGCCGTACGAGAACGCGCGGAACGCGCCGAGCGGGCTGGCGAGCCGCTTGCGGAGTTCGTAGCCGTGCATCGGGGCCTCGTGCAGCAGGCCGAGGATCGCGAACTCGACCACGAGACACCTCCTCACGGCTGAACCGGTCTGCTCACTATATCGCTTCGATACATCAGGTCCGTGTTTGGTGGGGGACGTGTGGCGAGCGGCACAAGGCCACGAACGGGGAGGCTGACCCAAACGGCGCAACGATGCCCCCGTGTGGCCACGTACCCTGTTGTGCGTGCGGAACCAACGGCAGGTGGTGGATCACGCGTTGCAGCGTCGTGCGCTGCTCGCGGGGGTCTACGCGGGCCGCGTCGGCACCATGGAGGTCTGCGACGCCAGCCCCTATCTGCTGCGGGCGGCCAAGTTCCACGGCCAGCCGAGCAAGGTGACCTGCCCGGTCTGCCGCAAGGAGCCACTCACCCTCGTCTCCTGGGTCTACGGGGACGAACTCAAGCATCTGTCCGGCTCGGCGAGGACCGCCGATGAGCTGACCAGGATGTCCACCCTGTTCGGCGAGTTCCGGGTGTACGTGGTCGAAGTTTGCCGGACCTGTAGTTGGAACCACCTGGTGCAGTCATACGTCCTGGGAACAGGAGACGTGGACGACCACGGCCCACGCAGGAGGACGGCTTCGGAGTGACACCGCTCCGTGCCCATCCGCCGCGCGGGTTCGCGGCGACCCCGACCACCGAACGCCGCACCACCCGGGTGTGGCGATCTGGGAGGCCTTTTCGTGAACGACGACCAACGGCGGGACGGCCAGCCCAACTGGCCGACCGGCGGTGACCCGGACGCTGCCAACCGCGGACCGGTCAACGGAACATCCGGCACGCCAGGCACACCAGGCACGCCACCCCGTGGCACCCCGAACAACCCGGCCGCACCGCGTGCACCGATGGGCAACGACCCCAGGAGACCGTCCGGCCCACCCGGCCCGGCCCCCGGCGGCTTCGGCGGCACAGGTGGTCCCGGCGGTCCAAGTGGCCCCGGTGGTCCAGGCGGCCCGCCGCCCCAGGGCCGGCCGATCGTGCCGGGCAGCCCACCGAGAGGCTTCGGCATGCCCGGCCCCGGCGGACCGGCCGGACCGAATGGTCCTGGTGGTCCCGGTGGCCCTGGTGCCCGCACGCAGATACGTCCCGGCGGACCGGGCCGGCCCGGTGGTTTCAACCCAGCGGGCCCACCGCCTCGCCCGGCCGACCGGGCGACCGACCACATCGCGCCGGTACCGGACCCGGCGTACCGGCGCGAGCCGGACCTGCTGACGCACCGGGACGATGACTACCTCATGGACTCAGACGTACGACCCTATGGTGACGAAACCGACGGCCTGACCGACGCCGAACTCAAGAAGCTCAAGCGCCGCAAGGCATGGCGCTGGGTGCGCCGGGCGATGTACGTGCTGATCTTCCTCGGCATCACCGGCCCGATCGCCGCGTTCTACGTGATCTACCAGAACGTGACCGTGCCGGACCCGAAGACCGTGGCGTTCGGCCAGGCGCAGCCGGTGACCATCTTCTACGCCGACGGCTCGGTGATGGAGAAGATCACCACCGGCGCCCGGATCTTCATCACGGCCGACACCATCCCGCCCAACGTGCGGCACGCGGTCGAGGCGGCCGAGGACGAGACGTTCGAGACCAACAACGGCTTCGACCTCAAGGCCATCGCGCGAACCGCGTTCAACCAGCTCACCGGTGGTACCGGCGGTGGCTCCACGATCACCCAGGAGTACATCAAGGTCGCGACGGGCAATAGCCAGCACAGCCTGTCCCGCAAGGTCAACGAGGTCGTCGAGGCCTACAAGATGACCAAGACCTACACGAACAAGAACGACATCCTGGCCGCCTACCTGAACACGGTGTACTTCGGCCGTGGCGCCAACGGCATCGAGACCGCGGCCCACACGTACTACGGCATCGCGGCCAAGGATCTCTCGCCGGAACAGGCCGCGCTGCTCGCCGGCATGATCCAGTTGCCCGGTCACGCCGACGACCCGGCCTACCAGCAGCGGCGGTTCACCTACGTGTGGGGGCGGATGTCCGCCAACCACTGGATCACCCCCACCCAGTACAAGGCGGGCAAGTTCCCGACCCCGAGCCCGCCGGGCGGTGACACGACCGTCCCGTGGGACCGACAGCTGATCGCGGCGCAGGTCGAGAAGGAACTCGCGGCGGACGGCTGGGGCCTCGACTCGCTGAAGGCGCACGGGGCGCAGATCTACACCACGATCGACCCGACCGCGATGACCGACGCCGAGCAGTCCATCCAGAGCAAGCTGTCCACGGACGGCGCGTTCACGGCCGGCCGGACGGTGGGGGTCACGCGCAACGGCAAGCCGGTCACCAAGAACGGCTATCCGGTGTCACCGACCAATCCGCAGGTGATGGCGACCGAGACCGCGGCGCTGGTGTCGATCAACCCGAGCAACGGCGAGGTCGTCGCGTACTTCGGCGGCAACGACAAGAACCAGACCCAGCTGAACATGGCGGACACGCCACACCAGGCGGGTTCGTCGTTCAAGCCGTACGTGCTGGCCGCCGGCCTCGAGTACATGCCGGACAAGATCGGCCTGAAGTCGATCTACGACCCGACCAGCCCGCAGACGATCGAGGGCTACACCGTGCACAACGCGGACGGCGACACGTGTCCCAACCCGTGCACGGTGAAGGACGCCATGACCAACTCGATCAACACCATCTTCTACATGATGGGATCGCAGGTCGGCAGCCGGAAGGTGCGGACGGCGGCACTGCAGGCGGGCATCCCGGCCACCGAACCGGACGTGCACGGCGTGCAGAAGCCGAGCCTTTCCGACTTCGACACGAGCGGGCAGATCACCAACGTCGAGGGTGGTATCGCGATCGGCCAGTACCCGGTGCGCCCGATCGACCAGGCACAGGGCTACGCCACGTTCGCGAACAACGGCATGTACATCCCGGCGCACTTCGTGCGGAAGGTCACCGACATCACCGGGAGCATGCTGTTCCAGTTCAACACGCCCGCGAAGCCCGCCTTCGGGGCGGACCCGAACACCAGCGCCGGGATCGCCAAGACCGTGTCGGACTCGATGGTCGACGTGGCGAAGGGTTCCGGCTACGCGCTGGGGAAGAACCGGCCCGCGGACACCAAGACCGGCACGCAGGACTTCAAGGCGGTCGGCAACAGCCTGCCAAACCTCAACTACAACTCGAACGCGTGGACGATCGGGTACACGCCGCAGATCGTCACCGCGGTGTGGTTCGGCCACTACGACAACCCGGGACCCGTCTTCGGCACCGGCAACAACAACGGTCCCGGCCCGAAGACCAGCTACAACGTCTTCGGCCGCGAGGAACCCGGTCAGATCTGGAAGGCGTTCATGGACGCCTACCTGAACAACCAGCCGGTCGCGCAGTTCCCGGCGACGCCGGCGGACGTCGGCGGCCAGTGGGACTTCGTCCACAACGTGAACGCCGCAAGCGAGACGCCGTCGACGACGCCGCCCACCGCAGCACCCGGCGGACCGCAGCCGGGCGGACCACCGCAGACGACGGACACGACGGCGCCGACCGACACCACCACCAGGAAGCACGGTCCACCACCGCCGACGAGCACGGTCTGCAATCCGATCGTCAGTCCGTGTGGCGGGCCGGTCGGTGGCGGTGGGGGTGGCGGCCCGTAAACGCGTGACGTGACGGCGGGGCCGGATCCGAACGGATCCGGCCCCTTCGTGTTGGATCACCGGGTTCTACCGCGAGCAGACACCGATGGCTCTACCATCCGGCGCGTGGTCAGCACTCCACCCGACACGCACGGGGCCGACGCGACGGCATCGAAGACCGCGGCCTCGGCCATGGCGACCGCGTCGACGGCCGTCGCGCGCGATGACGACGTCGACTCGCTCGGCCCGGACGAACGGGTGGTCCCGAGTTGGACGGAGTCGATCGGCCGGCAGGCCAGCCGGATCATCGGCGGCCCGCTCGGCCGGCACGCATCGGTCGGCCGGCACTGGTTCTGGACGCCGCTGCGGGCGGTGCTGCTGATCGCGGTCGTCACGCTGATGATGAGCTGGTTCGTGAAGTCGCCCTGCATCCAGCAGTACACCGACGGCAGCGGCGCGCGGCAGTTTGACTGGCGGGCGAACCGGCAGTACGTGGCGTTCTGCTACTCAGACATCGTGCCGCTCTACGGGGCCGAGCGGCTCGACCAGCCGAACACGTTCCCCTACAAGACGTCCTGGATCGACAACGCGGGCACGACGAGCGCGCAGGTCAGGTACATGGAGTACCCGGTGCTCACCGGGATGTTCCAGTGGGTCAACGCGAAGCTCACCCAGGGCTGGGTGCATCTGGCCGGCCTGACCCACCTGCTGCCGACCGCGATCCCGGTCGTCCTGTACTTCGACATCACGGCACTGCTGCTGTCGCTGTTCTGGCTGACCACCATCTGGGCGACCACCCGAACGGCAAGGCGGCGGCCGTGGGACGCGGTGATGATCGCCGCGTCGCCGCTGGTCATCGTGCAGGTGTTCACCAACTTCGACGCGATCGCCACCGCGTTCGCCGCGTGCGGGCTGCTGGCCTGGTCACGGCGCCGGCCCGCGCT
>DATBCR010000039.1:0-18516 GCA_036270375.1 Pseudonocardiaceae bacterium
GGTGGCCCGGCTGCTGCCCGTGCCGGGCCTGGCCGAGCGTGGTATCTCGTTCAAGACCATCGGTGAGGCGATCTACCTGCGCAACCACGTGCTGTCCAGGATGGACCTCGCCGCCAGCACGCTGGATCCCGTGCTACGCAAGCGTTTGCTCACGTTCACGTTCGTCGGCGGCGGTTTCGCCGGCATCGAGTCCATGGCGGAACTGGAGGACATGGCCCGCTTCGCCTGCCGCTACTACGAGAACATCGAGCCGGACGACATGCGGTGGGTGCTGGTCGAGGCCGCCGGGCGGATCCTGCCCGAGGTCCGCGACAGCCTCGGCGTGTGGACGGTCGAGCAGCTCGAGAAGCGCGGCATCGAGATCTACCTTGCCACCACGGCGAAGTCCTTCGAGGACGGTCACGTCGTGCTGTCCGACGGCACCGAGTTCGACAGCGACACGATCGTGTGGAACGCCGGCGTGAAGGCCAATCCGGTGCTCGGCTCGTCGGACCTGCCGATCGACGACCGCGGCCGGGTGCGGTGCACGGCGTCGATGCAGGTGGAGGACATGCCGGGGGTGTGGTCGGCGGGCGACTGCGCCGCCGTGCCGGACCTGTCGCGCACCGCTGAGGATCCGAACGCCCTGTGCGCGCCGAACGCCCAGCACGCGGTGCGGCAGGCGCGGCAGCTCGCCAAGAACATCATGACCGCGATCCGCGGCGGCACGCCGAAGGACTATTACCACAAGAACGTCGGCTCGGTGGCCAGCCTCGGCATCCACAAGGGCGTCGCGGACACGTTCAACGTCAAGGTCAAGGGCTTCCCGGCGTGGGTGATGCACCGCGCGTACCACGTCAGCCGGATGCCCACGTTCAACCGCAAGGTCCGCATCATGCTCGACTGGGGGGTCGTCGGCCTGTTCCGGCGCGAGGTCGTCTCGCTCGGCCAGATCAACGACCCGAAGGCCGAGTTCGACCGGGCGTCGCGGAGCTGACCGACGATGGTCCGTGATTCGCGCCACCACCACGCGGCCGCCGTGCTGTGCGCTGTGCTGTCACCCGTGCCCGGTTTAGGTGGTCTGGGCGGATAATTTTGGCGACCCGCTGTAGTCGGTACGCCGTCGCGGACCCTCGTGTGTCCGATTCGGGACCCGAACGGTCGTAACGCGGGGCGTCCTGCTGCGATCAATCAGTAGTCGGCGCTCAAATGTTGAGCGGACAAGGGTCGCCGCCTTGACAGCGCGTAGGGTGAAACGGAGACTACACCTCGCCAGTCACCCGAAAGAGTGAGTCGGACGCGAGGAGCGGGGTGTCATGTCGATTGAAGAACTGGCCGCTCAGCTTCGCAGCGGCGAGATCGAGGACACGGCGCTGGCCGAGTACGCGGATGAATATGCGCAGGCCGAGCGGGTGTTCCGCAACAAGAAGGACGATTGAGCTGACCAGCAACGGTCCCACGCTGGACCGGCCGGGCACCCCGACGCTCGACCACGCCAACGGCCGTCCCGCAGAGCCGGTACGGACGGTAACCGCGCAGCCCACCGATCGGTCTACCCCACTGCTCCTTCAGGGACAGGACTACGTCTTCCGCGCGCCCATCGCCGCCCTGGACTTCCAGGAGCGCGTGCACCGGCTGGACCTCGTCGACGACGGCAACGGCGACCCGGAGCCGTGCGTCCTCGTGCTCGCGCGCTCGGCCGACATGGAGATGAACGAGCTGTCCATCGCACTGGCCGAACGCGGCGTGCGGATGGCGCGGATCGACATCGACCGTTGCCTCGACCTGTCGCTGACCGTGTACCCGGAAGCGCCGCTCGTCGAGCTGGACCGTTGGGTGTTGCGGCCGCTTCTGGTGTGGCGCAGGCATTTCGAGCTGGCCGCACTACCGGTCGACCCGGGCACGCTGTACGGCGCGTACGTCGCCGACCAGTGGCGGTCGGTCGCCGACTGGATCACCAACCGCGGCGACTGGGCCCAGGTCAACTCGCTGGCGACCGGACGCCGGCCGGACCGGCTGACGCAACTGTCCGACGCGGCGGCGTTCGGCCTGCGCGTGCCGCGCACCGTGGTGACGACCCGTCCGGCCCGACACCGCCCCGGCGGCGGCACGTGCATCGTGAAGACCAGCGGGCGTCACCTGATCGAGCCCTCGTCCGGGGTACAGCACGGCCTGTTCCCCCGACCGCTGGACCCCCGAAGGGGTGGCGGCAGCCCGGAACCGGCACCGGTGATCGTGCAGCAGTACCTACCGTCCGACCACGAGCTGCGGGTGTTCGTGGTGGGGGAGCGGCTGATCGCGTACCGGGTGGACAAGCTCGACCCGGCCCAACTGTGGGTAGACCCGGATGCCGTCGACGTGCACCCGGTCGATATCCCCACGGTGCTCAGCGACACGCTCCGTGCCCTGGCCAGGTTCTGGCGCCTTGACGTGGCCGCATTCGACCTGCTCATGCAGGACGGCCAGCCGGTGTTCCTGGAAGTCAACATCAACTGCGACTGGCGCTGGTTCGAACGCCGGTCAGCCGACCCGGCGGTGTCCACGGCCGTCGCGTCGTGGGTCGCGGAGCGGTTCGAACAGTTACGCCCGGCCTGACCCGCACGGCGGGCATGGCGGCTGCCCGGACGACCCGATTCCGCCATGCGCCCGACCACCAGTGGGCCGGCCGGATGAGTTCAGCCATATTCACCCACGAATGGGTGACAACCTCTTAAGCTTCGCATGCCCCCGTAGCCCAACAGGCAGAGGCATTCCCCTTAAAAGGGAAGCGGTGCCGGTTCGAATCCGGTCGGGGGCACCATCGCTGACCAGCGACATTCCGATGTGTGCCGAGGCAAGGCCCGCTGTGTGTTGTGGCAAACGGCCGCGCCGTTGCCGTTACTTGAAGTAGTCGAGGTATACCCTCGGTAGATTGAATGCATGAATTGATGTAACGGTCCGACACCAGATGCCGGTGACTCGCTCCATGCGCACAGGCTCCCGCAGGCGACCGGCAGTCAGAACCAGGCAATACCTGAGACGTCGGTCCATGGCACGGCCGGCGGAGGCATGTCATCCCCGAATGCCCACGCGGTCACGGCGGCACGGAGCTGGGGAATCGTGACGAATGACTCGGGCGAGAACAGGGTCTCGTGCTCGTTCCATGAGTCGTGGGCGAGGGCGACGTCGGTCCGGCCCGCGGTCCCACGCGTCATCCACTGGTAGACGCGGTCTTCCTTGTGGTCGTCGGCCAGGAGCACGGCGGCGGCCACGTTGTGTTCGCCGTCGAACTGGAACCGCAGGTTGGACAGGTCGTACTCGGGTCTGAACGGGTGAATGCTGGCCCGTCGGTACAGGCGTGATGTAGCCGGTTTGGTGGGGGAGGCGAACAGGAAATCGAGGAATCGAGCTAGCTCGGGCTCGCTGTGAAAAGTCGCGCTGTAGCTGCCCGCCCCGCTGTCGAAGACTCCGGCCACATGCCAGTCACAGTGGCCGAGGCCACTGTGCCGCACCAGATCGGACCACACCAGTGGGCGCTGTACCGCAATGGTCATCGCTCGCACCTCCGGCGGCTACTGTCCGATGAACCGGGCGTTGACCATGCCGTTCGGCCCTCGCCACCACACAACCAGCGTAGCGTTCCGGGGCAGGATGATCGGCAGAACGTTGGCGCAGCCGTACGAGCTAACGTTGGCGCCGCCACAGACCCCTCTCGAATTGTTGATCACGATCACCCCGGTCGCCACACCGTTGTCTCGCATCCGGGCGGCGGCCTTGGTCTCGACATGGGTTGCCGCGGGGTGTGTCGTGGCACCACGTGGAAAGGTTGCGCCGGCATCACGGAGGATCTGGCTGACCTGGTCAGCGTCGGTGTCCTCGCCGCTCGTGAACTGGTGCTCGTGGCCGTCCTGGTCGTAGAACAGGCCGGTCGTGACCTTGGCGTCCTTGATGGTGGACCAGCGGCTGGCGGCCCAATGCGGATCGCTGCCGGCGATATCCACACTCGTCGGGCAGTCGCCGGAGTCGGCGTGCGCGACTGTTCCGGAAGCCTGGCACCCGAAGGTGGTGGCGCCTTGATAGTGGCCGAGCACGTACCACACGCCGAGGGCGACGACGGCCACAAGCACGACACGGCCGAGCAGCTTCCCCATGAGTGGTGATGGTGGAGCACTGCCCCGACAAACAGTTACCGCTGGGTGGGTATGGGGACGAAGATCCCTCGATCGTGGTGACATGGGGCGCCACCACCGTGACCGGTGACACCGTCTCGGCTCCGGTTCGATGGCCAGCCGCACCTGGCGCCGGTGCTGTCGGCCGCCGACTACCGCCGCGTGCTCGGTGGGCTCGACGCGCGGCTGGGTAGGCGTGATGGCGCCGGTGGCCAGGCGGACGCGGGGGATGCCGGGGCCGTCGTCGTCGAGTAGAACGGGCTCGCGGTTCAGGTGAACAACGGCGGTCGTCGACCGCTCCGATGCATGTGGATTCGTTTCCGAAGGTGAACAATTCGCGTGTTGTGGTGTCATTGTGTTACATCCACGTGTCATCCTCGGGTCATGCGGTCATCGGGGACCGCCGGCACGAGGGGGACGCTATGGGCGTCGAGGCGGTGGTCGACGAACACACCGAGGTCAGTGTCCGGGCGCGGATCGTCTTCGCGGCCGCGCGGCTGATGCTGCGGCCGGTGCTCACCTACTGGCCCCTCACCACGTGGGGGCTCCGCCCGCTGTTCCTGCTGGAATCCGCTGCCGGGCTGCTGCCGGCACCGTGCGGCGTGCGGGTGGAGCGGGTCGACTTCGGCGGGTTCGCCGGCGAGTGGGTCCGGCCGGACCCGACCGAGGAGACCGCGCTCTCGGCATCGGCCGACGGTGCGCCGGGCGTCGTGCTGTACCTCCACGGTGGCGCGTTCGTGACCTGCGGTGTTGCCACGCACCGGTACGAGGTGGCGCTGATCGCTCAGGCATCCGGGCTGCCGGTGCTGTCGGTGGGCTACCGGCAACTGCCGACGGTCCGGTTGGCCGGCTCGGTCGACGACTGCCTTTCGGTGTACCGGGGCCTGCTCGCCGAGGGCTTCGACCCGTCCCGCATCGTGATCGCCGGTGATTCGGCCGGTGGCAACCTTGCCTTCGCCACGGCGTTGGCGGCGCGGGCCGAGGGTCTGCCCGGCCCGGCCGGCATCGTGGCCCTTTCCCCGTGGCTCGACTTCGACGCGACGGCCAAACTCGCGCACCCCAACGCCGGCCGGGACGCCTACGCGCCGGTGTCCCGCCTGCCCGAACTGGCCCGTCTGCTCGGCGCCGACCAGACCCCGGACCCGTCCCCGGTGCACAGCGACCTGACCGGGCTGCCGCCGGTCCTGCTGGTGGCGTCCGAAAGCGAAATGCTCCGCTGCGACGCCGAACTGATGGCCGAACGCCTCGCCGCCGCCGACGTCCCGGTAGCCCTACAAATCTGGGCCGGCCAGGTGCACGCGTTTCCTGTCCTCGGCAACCTGCTGCCGGAAAGCAAGGCGGCCATCCGCGAGATCGCCACGTTCATCCGCGACCTCGTCCACCCGGCCGCCATCGAGGACCGCCCGGACGTGACGGCACTGGCGGGCTGAACCGGGGTCGCCTGCGGTCAGCCCTTGGCGGGTGCCGTCTGCTGTACCCGCTGCACCGGCACGCCCGGTTTGGTGGCCGGCTGCTTGCCGTTGACCAGCGGAACCGCGACCTGTGCCGGTCTGGCGGGGGTGGGTTGACCACCGCTCGCCTGCTCGCCCTCCAACGGATCCAGCATGGGGGCGGCCTCGCGCAGCACGGTCTGGGCCGACTTCAACTGCTCCGTGATCCGGTGCCGGATCGACTGCAGGTCCTGCACCTGGTGGGTCGCCTCGGCAACCCGCCGTGCGCACTCGTCCGCCGTGTCGCGTTGCTTGCGTTCGGACCGGTCCGTCGCCTCGCGGACCCTGCGCTCCGCGTCCTCCGTCGCCTCGCGGATTCGGCGTTCCGCCTCCGCGCGGCTTTCGGCGCGTTGCTGCTCGATCTCCTTGGCCAGCGCCTGGCGTTTGCTGGTCATCGTGCGTTCGAACTCGTTCTCGATCTGCAGTCTGCGCTTCTCGGTCTCCGCGTCCAGCTCGCGTTGGCGGTTGGACGCGGCCGTGGTCATCTCGGCGACCTGCGACCGTGCCTGGTCGACGACCTTGCTGTGCTGCGCACGGCCTTCCTGGCGCTGCTTGTCCAGTTCCGCCAGCAGCGTCTCGTACCCGGCCCGCAGTTTGGCCGCGGCCTCCTCCGCGCCGGACCACGAATGGGTGGCGGCGGCCTGTGCCCGTGCGGTGATCTCGGCGGCCTGGTGGTGCGCCAGCTGGACCATGCGCTTGCATCTGTCGTCGAGGTCGTCCGGATTCTTGGGCAGTTCCACCAGTTCGGTGACCTGCTTGCCGAGTTCGGTCATCCGCGAATGCGCCGACCGCAGCTGCTCCGTCAGATCGGCCACTTGGGACAGTGCGGCGTTGCGATCTGCCGAGATCAGCTTGATTTCGTCCTCGAGATCTTCCAGGTACGTCTTGACCTGTGCGCGGTCGAAACCGTGCCACACGACATCGAAACCGGGCTTCAACGGAACCAGTTCTCGGTCCTCGGGGCGCGCCATGCCTTGACGTTACGCGATTCGCGTAACGCTGTGGTAAGCGGCACATCGAGTCCGCCCGACTGGTGGAACCGCTACCCCATCGGGCCTGGTGATCGACCACACGAATGTCACCCGGTGGGAGTGTCCGGGTGGGTAGCCTGTCCGGGTGCCGGTTCGATCACTTCTCGCCACAAGCGATCTGCACGTGACCCATGACGGCAACCGGTCGATCGTGGACGGCATCCGCCCACGCACGGACGACGACTGGTTGATCGTCGCGGGTGACGTCGCCGAGTCCACCGACGCCATCGCGCGGACGCTCGCGATGTTCACCGACCGGTTCGCGAAAGTCATCTGGGCGCCCGGCAATCATGAACTGTGGACGGTCGGCAGTGATCCACGTGCCCGCCGCGGCGCCGCCCGTTACGACCAACTTGTCGAACTGTGCCGCGCGCTGGGCGTCCTCACCCCCGAGGACGACTACCCGGTCTTCGACACCGACGACGGATCCTTCGCCGTGGCACCACTGTTCCTGCTCTACGACTACAGCTTCCGCGACCCAGCCACCTCGCTCACCGACGCGATGGACCACGCCTATTCGACCGGCCTCGTCTTCACCGACGAACAGCTGCTGCACCCGGACCCGTTCGCCAGCCGCCAGGACTGGTGCGCGCACCGCGTCGACGTGACCGAACGCAGGCTGGCCGCGATCCCCACCGATCTGCGCACGGTGCTGGTCTCGCACTACCCGCTGCACCGCGGCCCGACCACGATGCTGCGCCACCCGCACCTCGCCATGTGGTGCGGCACCGACCGGACCGCCGACTGGCATCTCAGGTTCCGGGCCGAGGTCGCCGTCTACGGCCACCTGCACATCCCGCTCACCCTTGAGTACGACGGCGTCCGGTTCGAGGAGGTGTCGCTCGGCTACCCGAGGGAGTGGCAGTCCCGCAAGGTCCAGCCGCCGAACCCGGTCCGCGAGATCCTGCCCGGCGACCCGACCCGCGTGCCGTGGAACCGAAGGCCTGCGGGCTGATGCTGGCCGAACTGCTGCCGCCGGACGTCGTCGCGGTCGACATCATCGGCGACGACCCGGACGTCCACCTGCTGCCCGAGGAACAACACCTGGTGGCGAAGGCGGTCGAGAAACGTCGCCGCGAGGTGACGAGCGCACGCACCTGCGCCCGCCGGGCCCTGACCCGGCTCGGCATCGCGGCAGCCCCGATCCTCAAGGGCCCCAAGGGTGAACCGCTCTGGCCGGCCGGTGTCGTCGGCAGCATCACGCACACCACTGGCTACTACGCGGCCGCCGTCGCGTATGCCAGCAAGATTCGCTCGATCGGGGTGGACGCCGAGGTGCACGGCGTGCTGCCGGACGGCGTGCTCGGCCACGTCGCGTACGGCCCGGAACTCGACTGGCTCGCCGGCCGCGACCACAGCACGGTCTGGTGGGACCGGTTGCTGTTCAGCGCCAAGGAAAGCGTCTACAAGGCGTGGTTCCCGCTGACCGGCCGGTGGCTCGGCTTCGAGGACGCGATGATCACCATCGACCCGGACGACCACACGTTCCACGCCAAGATCCTCGTCGACGGCACCACCCACACGGGTGCGCCGCTGGCCGCGATGTCCGGCCGGTGGCTGGTCCGCGACGGCCTGGTCCTCACCGCGATCACCGTGCCGAACGACTGACCGACCACCGAACGACTGGCCAATCGCCGAACGACGGCACGGACCGTTTCGGGGGGTTTGTTCCAGTGGACTAGGCCACTGTATCGATTCATAGTGAACTTTCATTGACGGACAGTCGCTGAAAGCGCTTTCATTTGGGCGGCCGGCCGGTCGTCTCCCCACCGTCGAGGAGGAACCCGCCCATGTCCACCAGATCAGACACACCCGCCGCCAGGTCGCGTTTCCGCAGGTTACGCAGCCCGCTCGCGGGCCTGACCGCGCTACTGCTCGTGCCAGCCCTGTTCGTGGTCGCGCACGCGAGCGCCGCCACCACGCCGTTCGTCGCACCGTCCGCCGTGCCGGCCCCACCCGCCGGCTGGTCGACCGTCTTCTCCGACGACTTCACCGGCGCCGCGAACACCGGGCTGGACACCTCGAAATGGGTCTACGACCTGGGCACCAGCTACCCCGGCGGCGCCGGGAACTGGGGCACCGGCGAGGTCGAGTCCGAGACCAACAGCACAGCCAACGTCTTCCAGGACGGCGCCGGACACCTGGTGATCCGGCCCATCCGCGCCGCCAACGGGTCCTGGACCTCCGGCCGCGTGGAAACCCAGTCCACCAGCTTCGCCGCCCCGGCCGGCGGCCAGATGGAGATCACCGCGTCGATCGAACAACCCAACCCGGGCAACGGTCTCGGCTACTGGCCGGCGTTCTGGGCGATGGGCGCGGCGGCCCGCCCGGTCGGTGCCACGAACTGGCCGAGCATCGGTGAGCTGGACATCATGGAGGACGTCAACGCGCTGTCCGATATCTCGCACACGTTCCACTGCGGCGTCGACCCCGGCGGCCCGTGCAACGAGACCACCGGCATCAGCAGTGGCCTGCTCGGCTGCGGCGGCTGCCAGACCGCGTTCCACACGTACTCGGTGATCGTGGACCGCACCAACGTCAACGCCGAAGCGTTGCGGTTCCTCAAGGACGGTGTCGTCGAGTTCACCGTCAACGAGAGCCAGGTTCCGGTCGCCACCTGGCAGGCGGCCGTCGATCACGGCTTTTTCGCGATCCTCGACCTCGCCATCGGCGGCGCGTTCCCGAACGCGATCTGCGGCTGCGGCTCACCGTCGGCCGCGACCACGTCGGGCGCCGGGATGACCGTGGACTACGTCGCCATCTACCAGACCAACGGCGGCGGCACCACGACCACCAACAACCCGCCGCCCACCACCACGACGGCACCGCCGACGACCACGGCACCGCCCACCACGACCGGCGGCGGGGGCGGCGGCGGTTCGGCGTTCTCGCAGATCCTGGCGAACAGCGCGTCCGCGTCCCACAACGCCACCCTTGAGTCCACTTCGGACACCGGCGGCGGCCAGGACTTCGGCCAGTTGGCCAACGGCGCGTGGGCGGAGTTCCCGAACATCAACTTCGGCAGCGGCGGCGCCACCCAGTTCTTCGGCCGGGTCGCGTCGGGTGCGGCGGGCGGGGTGAGCGGGCTGGTGAACGTGCACCTCGACAGTCTCAGCAACCCGTCGATCGGCAGTTTCGCCATCGCCAACACGGGCGGCTGGCAGTCCTGGCGGACCGTGCCGGCCAATGTCAGCCGGGTCACCGGCACGCACACGGTGTTCCTGACGTTCGACAGCGGTCAACCGGCACCGTTCGTGTCACTGCACTGGTACGACTTCGGACCGTAACCAGTTGAGCTGATCGTGCTTGTCACCCGATCGGCGACATCGTGACGCCCAGTGTCGCGGTGTCGCCGATCGAGCGCGTAGCGTGACATCACGTGAGTGCTTCCCCGTCTCCCCGGTACCGGTTCCGGTTCGGCATGGCGACCGTCGTCACCTGTGCGTCCGCCCTGGCCATCGTGCTGCCCGGCGCGGCCGCCGCCGGCCAGAGCCTGGCCACCGGCCGTTCGCTGCTGGCCGCGGTCGATGCGCTGCCGCCCACCCCGAACACCGCGTGGGGGCTCGACCCGGCCACCGGCCAGTTGTTGCTGACCGTGTCCGACGCCGCACCCGCACCCGGCGCCGCCCGCCTGCTCGCGTTGGCCTCGCGCGCCGGCAACCTGGCCCGGACCGTCCGCACCCACCGACCGCTGGCCGAGCAGGAGCTGATCGACCCGGTGTCGCCCCAGGACGGCGTCGTGCTCGGCGGGGACCGGATCAGCGACGGCAAGATCCTCTGCTCGGCCGGCTTCAACACCGAGCGCGACGGCACGCCGTACGTGCTCACCGCTGGGCACTGCACGCACGGCCTGCCGGCCTGGCAGGGCATCGGGCCAGCAGTTGTGTCCGTGTTCCCCGGCGGGGACTACGGCGTGATCCGGAACGACTCGGCGTTCGGCCTCGGCGACGTGGACCGCTACGACGGCACCGAGCAGCCGATCACCTCGGCCGGCACGGCATTCGTCGGCGAGCGGGTGTGCGCGAGCGGCGAGGCGACCGGCCTGACGTGCGGCCGGGTCACCGCCGTCGACCAGACCGTCGACTACGGCGACGGCAACGTCGTGCACGGGCTGATCGAGACGACCGTGCGCACCGACCACGGCGACAGCGGCGGCCCGCTGTTCGACGGTTCGACCGGGCTCGGCACGGTGTCCGGCGGCGACGGCACCACCGACTACTTCCAGCCGCTGCCGCCGGTACTGGCCGCGTACGGTCTCGCGCTCGCGCCGCCCGACTAGCAGTCGCGGAGTTCGGGGCTCTGGTTGAGCAGCTGCCCGCGCGGCGACACGAATGCCCGGTAGACCGGACCGTCGACGGCGTCCGGCCGGAACGCGCCGACCCGGTGGCAGTTCTGGAACGCGAGCCGGATCCCGAAATGCCGTTCCAAGCCGCCGCGAATGGCGTCGGATGCCAAGGCGCGCAACAACTGTCCACGCTCGGCCTCGGTCGGCGGCACCTCGTGATCGGCGAACTCAGCTGTGTTCAGCTCGGCTGCGACGGTGCTGATCACCTGCCACGCGTAGGGCAGCGAATTCCGGACCACCGCGATGAACTCGGCGTCGTCGACCTCGCCGCGTTCGGCCCGCGCCAGCAGCGCGGTTGGTACGTCAAGCGACATGACTGTCCTCCAGTTGTGTTGTGATACCAACGAAATCCGGGTCGACCTGGGCCGCGAGATCCTGCCCTGCCCGCTCGTTCGCCCATGCGGCCGCGTTGCGCAGGTGGAACTCGACGCCCTGCCTGCGGTAGCGGACCGGGTCACGCACCACGCCGTCCACCGCGGTCCGCATGGCGTCCAGGGCGGCACGGTTGTGCGGCTCAAGCAACGCGATCGGGCGATGGCTGCCACGCTCGGCGGCCCGCACGTGGTCCGACCGGTCCAGCCAGGTCAGCAGGTCGCCGCCCACCTCGGCGCGGAGGAACTCCAGGTCGTCGGCGTCCGCGACCTTGTTGCCGACAACGGCCAGCCGGACGCCGAAATCGGCCGCGTAACCGACGTACTGCCGGTACACGCCGACACCGCGCACGGTCGGCTCGCACACCAGGAACGTCAGGTCGAAGCGGGTGAAAAGTCCCGACGCGAAGGCATCGGCACCGGCCGTCATGTCGACGACGACGTACTCGTCCGGCCCGTCGACGAGGTGGTTGAGCAGCAGTTCGACGGCGCCGACTTTGGCGTGGTAGCAGGAAACCCCGAGATCACGCTCGGCGAACCGCCCGGCCACCGCGAGCCGGACACCGCGGACGGTCCGCACGCACGTGTCGTAGACCGGGTTGTCCTCGACCACCCGGAGCAGCCGGGAACCCGCGCCCGGCGGCGTGGTCTTGATCATGGCGTCGGCGGACGTGATCCGGGAGTTGTTGCCGCGCAGGTAATCCTTGATGAGCGGCAGGTTGTCGCCGAGCGTGGGCAGGCCGGCCGCTTCGGCCTCGTCCGCGCCGAGCGCGGTGGCGAGATGTTGGTTGATGTCGGCATCGATGGCCAGCACCGGGCGGCCGGCGGCGGCGAGGTGGCCGGCGAACAGGGACGCGAGAGTGGTCTTGCCACTGCCGCCCTTGCCGACGAACGCGATCTTCATGCACGATTGATATCGGTTTTCATTTTCAACAGCAACCGACACGCCGGCCGTTCACCGTTTCGGGTGATTGTCAGTGACCGATCGGGGTAGCGACGACGATCCGGTTGTCCGTGTAGCCCAGCGTGCCGCCGACCCATTCGCCGCCGCAGGTCGCGAGGACGATGCGGGGCGGGCCGGACGCCGCGAACAGCGTCGGCGCCTGTTGCGGCAGCTGGTCCTTGTTCAGCGTCAGCACCTGCGTCACCTGGTACCGCCACTGCGTGCCGGCGTTGTCCCGCACCGTGATCACCGCGCCGACGTTGTCGTGCCACAGCTCGGCGAACGGCCCGGTCACGCCGGCCCAGTTCACGTGCCCTGCGAACACGGTCGCGCCGGACGCGGCGGTCAGCCCGGTGCCCCACCACACCGCCTGGTCCACACCGGACGGGATGGGCAGCGAGCCGTCGTTCGCGACCTGGACGTGCACGAGATACGCCGTGCCGCCCTGGGGCAACCGGATCGTGTTCGGCAACTGAGCACCCTGCGCCGGCCGGACCACCGCGGCGCCCGGCGCGGGTGGGGTGGTGGACCTCGCGGTGGTCCCAGTGGTCCCAGTGGTCGCCAGGTGTCGCGGGCCGGGGCCGGACGCCTGGTGTGCCGCGATCGGGGTCGGTCAGGGCTGCGGCAGCGGCAGGCCGGTAACCTGGTCTCGCTGCACCACCTGTGTCGCACCGGTGATCAGCAGCGCCGCGCCGAGCAGGGCCACGGCGGCCGTGCCGGCGACCGCCAGCGGACGACCGCGCCCGCGAACCGGCGCCGGCTCGACAGAAGCCGGGAAACCGCGGCTGTAGGACCCGGTGTCGACGAACGGCGAGCGGATCGGGTCCGGCTCGACATAGACAGGGTAGGACCCGCTGTCGCCCGCCGACGGGCAGATCAGTTCCGGCTCGATATGAGCCGGGAAACCGCGGCTGTAGGAGCCGGTATCGACCGCCGACGCGCGAACCGGCTGACGTTGAACCGGAAGGCCGCGGCTGTGCGACCTCGTGTCCTCGGCCGGCGGCCGATCCCGCTTTGGCTCAGCGTAAGCGAAGCCGCGCCCGTACGACGCCGTGTCGAACGCCGGGCTGAGGTCGGACGCGCGGTGCCGCACGGTTCACCGCCGACGCCGGCGCGCGAACACCGTGCTCACCATGGCGGCACCGACCACCAGCAGGCCGCCGAACCCGATCAGCGCGGCCGGCGCAGGGCGGCTCACCACGACGGCCATCGCGGTGATCGTCGGCGGTGGACCACCGGCCGGGATCGCTATCGGCGGCTTGTTCGGCACGTTCGTCAGCGCCAGTTGCAGCGTCGCGCCTGGATTCACCATGCCGCACACGGTCGGCGGTGCGTTCGCGTTGAACGCCTGGTCGAAGCCGGGCGGCGGGGTGGTTTCGATCACGCACACCGTCTGCGGGGTCTGCAGCCCGGTCACCTGCGCGGTGCCGTCCTGCCCCGTGACCAGCACGATCGGCTTGTTGTCCGCGCCGACCAGCGGCGTGCCGTCCTGCTTCAGCGCCGCGGTCTTCTTGTCCGCGCCGGTGATTTCCAGCGACGCGGCGGCCAGCGGCAGCTTGGTGTTGGCGTCGGTCTTGGTCACCGTCACGTTGCCCGGCGGGGGCTTGGCGGTGCTGGTCGTGGTCTTCGTGATCGGGGTGACGCCGCCGGTGGTGACGACCTTCTGGCTGTTCGGGTCGGCGGGGACCAGGACCTTCGGAATCGCGGCCGGACTGTCCAGCTTGGCCACCAGCGACGGGCTCGTCCCGGTCGGCTTCACCGCGACGTTCAGCGTGCTGCCGTCGGCAGGCGTGTTGATCACCTGGCTGGCCGTGCCGTTGGGCAGGGTCGCGTCGGTCGCGGTGATCGTCACCGGCACACCGCCGACGCCCTTGCCCGACGCGCCGAGCACCGAGATGGTCCAGTTGGTCGCGGTGCCGATCAGCAGCGGCGACGGCGCGGTCATCGTCGCGGTCCATGGCCCGTGGTCGGCGATGGCCAGCGCCCGCATCGTCGCCACTTCGGTCTGCGCGCTGGCCTGCATCTCGGCCAGGTGGGTCGGCGCGTCGAAGGCGACGGTCTGGAAGGTGTTGCTTGGGGCCGTGGTGTGGGTCCCGTCCGGCGCCGCCGTCCACGAGTGCAGCAGGAACGCCAGCGCGGCGCCTTCGTCATTGGACGTCGTGTTTCCGAAGCGCAGCAACAGGAACGAGATCTCCGCCGCGGTGGTCGCGTCGACCGGCACGCCGAACTTGGTGGTCAGCGTCTGTGCGGGGGTGAGCTGCTCGTTCTGCAGCGGTGCCGCCAGCGCGAAGTCGATGCACCAGGACTGCTGACCGTTGACGAAATAAGAGCCGAGCCAGTCCAGCGAATCCGGATTGTGCAGGTAGGGCTGCGCGGGCACGCTCTCGCCGATGTCCTGGCACGGCTTGTTGTTGCCAGGACAGGACACGGCGGCCGCTGTGCCGGAGGTGGCGACGCTGGCCAATGCGGCCAGCAACAGTATTCCTGCCGTGCCGGCGACCAGCTTGCGCAGGATCATGCGGTGCGCTCCTCACCCAGGTCGGTAATCGCGCGGACACCAGTGGTGAGCCTTGTTTTGCCGGACGAAACTCACAAGCCGCCGTCGGGTTGACCTTCCACGGACGTTGATCGCATGCTTTGTCGCACCAGGTAGCCGTAGTTGGACCATCGGTGGCCGGCCGTTGCACGGACGGCGGCGGTATCGATTACCGTGTGCAACTTGCGGGCCTTTCGGGTTAACCCCGATGGTGGCGCATTGCGTCGGGACGGTGGTCTGGCGCGGCCAGCTAGGCTGGCGGAGCCCCACCCGGATCACGGCGGAACCCTTCGGTACGCCGACGCGTTCTCATGATGACGGGTCCACGGCCAGGAGGATCAGGTGCGAACGACAAGCAACCCAGCGTTCCGTAACCTGCCGCGCAGCGGCTACGGGAACTATGGCGGCTTCAACCAGGCGGCCGGCGCCGCGCAGTACGCCGGCTACGACCCGGGCCAGGCCGGCCAGGCGCTGCGTCCGATGACCATCGACGACGTGGTCATCCGTACCGCGATCACGCTCGGCCTCGCCGTCGCAACCGGCGCGCTCACCGTGCTGTTCCACGCGTGGGGGTTGGTGCTGCCGGCGTTCGTCGTCGGCCTGATCGTGTCGCTGATCATCATCTTCAAGCGCACCCCGAGCGCCCCGCTCGTGCTCACGTACGCTGGTGTGGAAGGCGTCGTGCTCGGCGGGCTGACCGGGCTGTTCGACCGGATCTACCCTGGCATCGCGTTCCAGGCGATCCTCGGCACGTTCGGCGTGTTCACCGCGATGCTCGTGGTCTACAAGACCGGTGCGGTACGCGTCACACCGAGGCTGACGAAGTGGGTCATCGGCGCCACCGTCGGCGCGGTCTTCGTGATGCTGGCGGACCTGGTCCTCAACCTGTTCGGCACCGGCCTCGGCATCCGCAACGGCTCCCCGCTGTCCATCGTGTTCAGCCTGCTGGTTATCGGCATCGCCGCGTTCAACCTGCTGCTGGACTTCGAACAGGCCGACCAGATGATCCGCAACGGCATGCCGTCCCGCTGGGCCTGGTACGCCGCGTTCGGCCTGATGACCACGCTGGTGTGGCTGTACCTGGAGATCCTGCGCCTGCTGTCCTACCTGCAACGCAGCTGACCGAGACAAAATGGCGGACGACCCGTCGGAAACCGCCGACCCCGGACGATGGGTGGACGTGAACAACCGGCCGGGTGTGCACCGGGACCCGGGCTTCGCGCTGCTGGAGCTGTACGACGCGGCGCTGCCCGAGGTCTACGGCTACCTGCTGTCCCGATGCGGGCAGCGGGCACTGGCCGAGGACCTCACCGCGGAGACGTTCCTGGCCGCGGTGGACGCATGCCAGCGTTCGGTGGCTCCCGAGCTGTCGGTCGCCTGGCTGATCGGCGTGGCACGGCACAAACTCGCTGACCACTGGCGGCGGACCGCGCGCGAGGAGCGTGGCCTGCGGGTGGTGGCCGGCGAACGGACCGAGCCGGACGACCCGTGGGACCAGCGCCTTGACGTGCTGGTCGCCAGGGACGTGCTGGCCGGGCTCGGGTCGCACCACCGGGCGGCGCTGACCTTGCGCTACCTGGACGGCCTGCCGGTCGCCGACGTCGCCGAGTGCCTCGACCGAACGGTGCACGCAACGGAAGCCCTTTTGATCCGCGCGAAATCCGCGTTCCGGAAGTCCTATGTAGACCATTGCGGCGCATCGGGAACGGGGGCCGGCGATGTCTGACAGCCATGATCCGCTGGATGTGCTCCGTGTCGGCTACGCCCCGGTCGCCCCGGACGCGGCGTTCGCGGCCCGCCTGCGAGCCCGACTGGAACTCGCGGTGCTCAACCCGATGGGAGCCCCCATGACCTCCAACGACGCGACTACTGCCACACCCGTCACCCAGCAGTCGGCCGAACCACGCGAGGGAGACCTGGTCTACTCGTCGCTCTGGCTGCCCGATGTGGCGCGGGGTGCGGCGTTCTACGGCGCTGTGCTCGGCTGGCGGATCCAGCCAGGCCACCAGCCGAAGAACCGGGTGGTGGCCAATGTCACACCACCGGCCGGCATGTCCGGCGAACAGGACCACGGAACCCTGTTCCTGTGCCACGCCGTCGACGACATCGAGGCGGCGCTGGCTCGCGTACGTGCGGCCGGCGGCACCGCGGGCGACGCGAACCGGAGCCCGTACGGCCTGATCGCGGACTGCACGGACAACCAGGGAATGCGCTTCGCACTGCTGAACGCCCCGAGGGCGGATCGCCGGCCGAAGGCCGACTCGGGTCCGGGTGAGCTGCTGTACCTGACCATCGAAACGCGGGATTCGGCTCTGTACCGGGAGTTCTACGGTTCGGTGTTCGGCTGGACGTTCGCCCCCGGTCGGGTCGACGACGGTTGGCGCATCAACGGCGTCAGCCCGATGGGCGGTATGCACGGCGGTCAGGAACGTTCGACGGTCGTGCCGATGTACGGCGTGCCGGACGTCGCGGCGGCGGTCGCTGCGGTGCGCGCGGCCGGCGGCACGGCAACCGAGCCGGAGCGGATGCCGTACGGCACCACATCGGACTGCACGGACGACCAGGGCGTCCGGTTCTACCTCGGCCAAGTCTGATGTGACCCGCGGGTCCGTTGGAGCGCAACATGATTCGCGCTCCAGCGGACCAGCCGGTCAGCGCAACAGCAGCCGGACGCTGAGTTCCAGCCGATTGGCCACGTCCGTCGCCGACGCCCGTCGCGTCACCCATGCCACCAGGTTGGCCATCCACACGTCCGCGATGATGCGCAGGATGGCGATGTCCTCGTCGTTCGGGTCGTCGTTGCGCATGGCCTTCAAGAACATCCGCTCCATCAGGTGCCCGACCGCCTCCATCTCGGCAGCGGCCGACGTGTCCGCGAACATGAACGCCCGGGTCATCGCCTCCGTCAGGTTCGGGTCACGCTGCAGCGAACGCGTCGTCCGGCCGAGCACGAACAACAACCGCTCCGCCGGGGTGTCGCCGGGCACCGTCACCCGGTCCATCTTCTCCAGCGCCTGCTCGAACTCCCGCGCCAGCCCGGACACCAGCAAATGGATCTTCGACGGGAAGTACCGGTACAGCGTCCCCAGCGCGACGTCCGCCCGTTCCGCGACCGTCCGCATCTGCACCGCGTCGTAACCGCCCTTGGACGCCAACGCGATCGTCGCGTCGATGATCCGCTTGCGGCGGTCGCGCTGGGCCGCCGAACCCAGCTCGTCATCCGTCAGGGCGCTGAGCGCGTTCGCCCCTGCGGTGCGCGGTTTCGGCGTCGCGGCCATCGCGGGATCCCCCCGTAGTGCTGGTCCATCCGTAGGGCGGCACTGCGCCGTCCGAGGGAACAGCGTAACCCATCGTGCCGGCCGGGAAGAAACCTGTTCCACCGATCGCGGCAGCGGGCGGACGCTACCGACCAGTAAGGAACATGGGCCGAACGGCCGCAAGAACTGAAACACGTTCTATGCTGTATCCATGCCGATCGCCATCACAGACGAGCAGCACGCCCTCCGCGCCGCCATCCGCGACTGGGCCACCGCGACCAACACCCTTGCCGACGTCCGCGCCCGCGAGCACCGCGCTGACAAGCCCCGATGGTGGTCCGAGCTGACCGATCTCGGCATGTTCGCGATCGGCGTCCCCGAATAACACGGCGGCATCGGCGGCGACCTGGTCGACG
>DATBCR010000040.1:0-6469 GCA_036270375.1 Pseudonocardiaceae bacterium
CGAGCCAGGTAGTCCGGGTCGAACGTGGCCGGCAGCCGCCGTTCCGCCAGAACCGACGTGTACACAAGGGGTTCCGCGCCGGTCGTGGCGACGAGGCCGGCGAACTGTGCGACGGTCGCGAACGTCACCCGGTGTCCCCGCCGCACGAGTTCCGCGGCGACCGCCAGCACCGGGTGCAGGTGACCGTGCGCGGGAAACGGCATCATCAGGACGTGGCCGGCGTGGTGGGTCCCACGACCGGCGCAGGTGTCGGCCATGCCGTCTCCCGGATGCGGTTGGCGAGCACGGGGTTGGCGTGCGATTGAGAAATCATCGTGACCACGGCGGGTGACCGGGACAACGCACAGCACACCGAACCTGGGCAACTCCCCATACCTGCGGCCCGGACGGCCCAGACCGGGCCGTCCGGGATGGCCGCTTAGTCCATTTGCAGCACGGACAGGATATTGCCGGCCGGGTCCTTGAACCACGCGATCGGCGGGCCGCCACTGCGGTTGATGCGCCGCTCGTCAAGGCCGTCGTACTTCTCGAACTCGATGCCGCGCGCCACGAGTTCGTCCACCGCGGACTCGATGTCCGGGACCGGGAAGTTGAGGATCGTGAAGGTGGCCGGCGTGTGGTTCTCCTTCGGGTAGATCAGCGTGTTCCGGTCGCCCTCGATGTGCAGCGTGAGCATCCCGTACTCCTCGGTCACCCGAAGCCCGAGCGTCTCGCCATAGAACTGTTTGGCCTTCGGGATGTCGTCCACGGAGAACCCGCTGAAGGCCTTGGTGTGCTCGAACATGACGTGCTCCTTCGTGATCGGGGCCGAACGCGGCCAGACTAGGCCGCACCCACGACGGACGCGTCCAGGAACAGGAACGACCACTGGTGGCCGTCCACGTCGCGGAAGCCCCACATGTACATGAAGCCCTGGTCCTGCGCCTCGCCGAGCGCCGTGCCGCCGGCCGCGACGGCCCGCGCGACAAGGTCGTCCACTTCGGTCCGGCTGGTGGCGGACACGCCGACGATCACCTCGCGGCTGGTCTTCGTGTCCGTGATGTCGCACTGTGCGTAGGACTGGAAGGACTTCTCGGTGTGCAGCATGACGGAGCACTCGTCGCCGACGATCATGCGGGTCGTGTCGGCACCGGTGGCCATCGGGTCCGCCGTGAAACCGACCGCCGCGAAGAAGTCGACGGCCTTGGTCAGGTCGTGTACGGGCAGGTTGACGAATATGGTCCTGGACATCTGCTGGCCGTCCTCGCTGGTGTGGCGCCCCGGGTGGGTGCCCGCAATGGGGACGTAGTAGCTGGACGACGGATCTCGACATGCCGGACCAAGATTTTTGGAGACACCATGAAGTACGTGATCCTGATCTACGGCAACCCCGCGTCCCGCGCGGCCTGGCAGGGCTTCTCCGACCAGGAGCGGGCTGCGGGCCTCGGCATCTATGCCGCGCTCAACGAGGATCTCAATCAGTCCGGGGAGATGATCGTGTCCGAGCGCCTCGCCGATCCTGACATGGCCAAGTGGGTGTCGGTGCGCGACGGTGCGACGATGACGACGGACGGGCCGTTCGCCGAGGTCAAGGAGCAGTTGGCGGGCTTCTACCTGGTCGACTGCGACAGCTTCGAGCGGGCGGTGCAGGTCGCGGCCCGGATACCGGAGGCGGGTTTCGGCATCCCGGTCGAGGTGCGGCCGGTGTACGGGCTGGGCGGCATGGAGATGTGAGTGTGACGGGGTTCGACGGCCTGTTGCGGGACCTGGCCCCGCAGGTGCTCGGTGCGGTCGTCCGGCGCTACGGCGGCTTCGACCGTTGCGAGGACGCGGTCCAGGAGGCGTTGCTGGCGGCGGCGCTGCAGTGGCCGGCCGACGGTGTACCGGACAACCCGAAGGCCTGGCTGATCACGGTCGCGGCACGGAAACGTGCCGAGCTGTGGCGCGGCGACTCGGCCCGCAGGCGCCGGGAGGAGACGGCCGCCGCGCTGGCGTTGCCCGATGCGGAGCCGATTCCGGACGTCGACGACACGCTCACGTTGCTGTTGCTGTGCTGCCATCCGTCGCTCACCATGCCGTCGCAGGTGGCGTTGACCCTGCGTGCGGTCGGCGGGCTGAGTACCGCCGAGATCGCGCGGGCGTTCCTGGTGCCAGAGGCGACCGTCGCGCAGCGGATCAGCCGGGCCAAACAGCGGATCAAGGCCGGTGGCGCGGAGTTCCGGATGCCGCCGCCCGAGGAACTGTCGCCACGCCTTGCCGCCGTGCGGCACGTGCTGTACCTGGTGTTCAACGAGGGATACACGGCCAGTTCCGGGGCCGCGCTGCACCGCGTCGAGCTGACCGCCGAGGCGATCCGGCTGGCCAGGCAGCTGCGCGAGCGGCTGCCCGCGGACGGTGAGGTCGCGGGTCTGCTCGCCCTCATGCTGCTCACCGACGCCCGCCGCCCGGCCCGGACGAATCCGCACGGCGCGCTGGTGCCGCTTGCCGAGCAGGACCGTGGCCGGTGGGATCACGGCGCGATCGCCGAAGGGGTCGCGCTGATCACCGCGACACTGGCCACAGCGTCGATCGGGCCGTACCAGCTGCAGGCCGCGATCGCCGCCGTGCACGACGAGGCCGCCACCGCCGATGACACCGACTGGGCGCAGATCCTGGTGCTGTACGACCTGCTGGACAACGTCGCGCCGGGGCCGATGGTGACCCTCAACCGGGTGGTCGCGGCCGCCATGGTGCACGGTCCGGCGGTTGGCCTGCGACAGCTCGCGGTGGCCGAGGCCGATCCGGCGCTTGCCGAGCACCACCGGATGGCCGCGGTTCGCGCGCACCTGCTCGATCTCGCGGGCGACCACAATGCGGCGCGCGAGCATTACCTGCTGGCCGCTCGGCGCACGCTCAGCATTCCCGAACAGTTCTATCTCGAGGCGCGCGCGGCGCAGCTCGGCGAGCAGGTGTGAGGTATTCCGCCGAAGGGCGATCGCCGGGGTCCTGGGCGATCGTTCCTTCGAGGATTCGTGTTCGTTCGGTCAGTTCTGGGTCGGTCTCGTATGGATCACCACCAGATTCTCCGGTAATTCGCTCAGTTCCAGTTTGACGGTCCGGTGGTGCAGGGTGAGCTCGGCGTTGGCCAGATCGTCGCGGGTCAGGGTGATCTGCCGGCCCGGCTGACCCAGGTTCTCCCAGCCGTATCTCTGCACCACCGCGTACAGCAATGTTTCCACGGAAAAGACACTCATCGCCAGTTTCCTTGAGGTCGTGCCCGAAACGCACGGGATTTGCCGTGCATCTCGGGAGAGGGGGTCGTCAACCGTTTCTGGGACGGACCTCAGCTGGGATGGCGGTGCGGATCGAAGAACCACCAGTTCGGCGGCGTGGTTTTCAGCACGATGCCGGGTCCGCCGAATCTGTCGGTCGGTACACCGGACACCGGCGGCGCGATGCCGGACACCGGTGCGGACGGGCCGGCGGTGGACGTCGAGCCGAAGCCGCCGATGTCCGCGAACGGGCCGCCGTCACCGGGTATCTGCGGCTGGCCGCCGTCGCGTGCCGGTTCCGCCCGCAGCTTCGCGGTCGACGGCCGTGACGCCGCGAACGCGGGCGGGATCATCGGTGCCGCAACGGATGGGGCCGCGGCGGCGGGCGTCGACGGGGTGGCGGCCCGCAGTGCCGGTTGTGCGGCCACGTCGATCAGCGCCGGGGCCACGGCAGGGTCGGACTGTCCTGCCTGGGTGGTGAACGGTGGTGCGGACCCGGCCGGTGGATTCGGCGCGCCCAGCACCGGGGCGAGGACCGGGGTGAGCACCGGCTGCGTCATGCCCACGGTCGGGGCCAGCACCGATGTGGTGAGGGTGCCGGTCACCGAGGTGAGGACATTCGTCAACGGCGCGACCGCATTCGTCAGTGGTTGGACGACATTCGTCAGTGGTTGGACAATCTTTGTCAACTGCTGAATGACGTTTGTCAACTGCTGAACAGTTTTTGTCAGCGGCTGGATGGCAGTTGTCACCGGCGCAACGATGTTCGTCACCGGTGGGATGGCATTCGTGACCGGTTTCGTCACAGTGATGATCGTTTTCGTCACCGTCGTGACGGGGTTGGTCAATCCGCCGAGGGGATTGGTCAGCGGCACGGCCACCGGCGGCAGGTGTAACCCGTCGTCCGCGTGTGCGAGTGCGCTACCGGCAAAGAAGAACCCGACCAACAGTCCGGCCACCGTCAGCGTACGGCGCAGCAGACCGACCACCCGCGGATCGATCGAGCGAGCCATACCGGTGAGCGCGCGCATCGACGCCACCCTACCGGAACAAATGTCCGGCTACGGAGACCGGTAATCCGAAATGCGTAACGAGAACGTGAGTGGCCCAACCACAACGGGACGATCCGGACCCGGCATTACTCCGACCGGACCAGTTAGGTTGTCGGAATAATCCCGGCATTCGACTTTCCGGGCTATTCAGTTGGTGCGATCAGCGGCCACGACTCGACTTCGCCGCACGGCCCTCGGGTACGTCGCCGGTGCGTTGGTCGTGCGACGCGGCCCTTGTCGCCTCGGTGTGCCGCCGCATGGTGTCGGCGGCCCGCTGCTCGTCACCGTGCGCGATGGCGTCGATCAGTTCGGCGTGTTCGCGCCAGGACACCGTGCCGCGCGTGCGGGCGATCGGCGTGAAGTACCACCGGACCCTGCGGTCGACCATGCCGATCAGTTCAGCCAGCACCGTGTTGCCGGACATCTGGGTGACCAGGCCGTGCAGCTCGGAGTTGGCCCGTACCACCGTCGGTATGTCCACGGCGGCCAGCGCCGCGCGGCCCTCCCGCAGCACCCGGCGGAGCTGCTTCACGTCAGCGGGGGTCGCGCCCTGCGCGGCCAGCCGGGCGGACTCGGTCTCCAGCAGGCAGCGGACCGCGAGCAGCTGGTCGACCTCGCTCTCGGTCGGCTCGTGCACGAACGCGCCCTGCGCCGGCCGCAGGTCCACCCACCCCTCGGTCTGCAGGCGCTGCAACGCCTCCCGGACCGGCTGGCGGCTGACGCCGAGCTGGTCGGCCAGTTCGCTCTCCACAAGGTGCTGGCCGGGCCGCAGCGCGCGGGTGATGATCAGGTCGGTCAGCGACTCGTACACCGCCTCCCGCAGCGGTGCCGGCCGTTCCACCCGCCGGGCCGGCGTGTCCCGCAGTGCTGCCCGCATCTCCTTGCGCTGCCTGGTGATACCGCCGTCGATCGCGCCGCCGTCGTGCACCGCGTACCTCGTTCCTGCGAATTGGGACACCGTTCCCCAATCGGGCGCGGCGAAAGCTGCCGAACAGGGCATTGTATCCAATCAACCGGCGTTCGGCCGGGATTGATCGAAATTACCGCGCGTCGGTCTGGTACTCCCGCGTTCGCGCGCCTAGAGTCATACAGTATGCAATCTACAGACAGTTCCGACTTAACGCCGGAACTCGTCTCCGGTGGCCATCTGGTGGCGAAAGCCCTGAAAGCGGAGGGCATCGACACGATCTTCACGCTCTGCGGCGGCCACATCATCGACATCTACGACGGTTGCGTCGACGAGGGCATCGAGGTGATCGACGTCCGCCACGAGCAGGTCGCCGCGCACGCCGCCGACGGCTACGCGCGGGTGACCGGCCGCCCCGGCTGCGCGGTGGTGACGGCGGGTCCCGGCACCACCGACGCGGTGACCGGCGTGGCGAACGCCCTGCGCGCGGAGAGCCCGATGCTGCTCATCGGCGGCCAGGGATCGCTTGCGCAGCACCGGATGGGGTCGCTGCAGGACCTGCCGCACGTCGACATGATGACCCCGATCACCAAGTTCGCCGCGAGCGTCCCGTCCACGGCCCGTATCGCCGACCTGGTGTCGATGGCGTTCCGCGAGTGCTACCACGGCGCGCCCGGCCCGTCGTTCCTTGAGATCCCGCGCGACGTCCTGGACGCGAAGGTATCGGCGGACACCGCACGCGTGCCGAAGGCCGGCCACTACCGCGCGTCCACCCGCACCGCTGGTGACCCGGCGGCCGTCGAACGGCTCGCGGACCTGCTGGTACACGCCGAGAAACCGGCCGTGCTGCTGGGCAGCCAGGTCTGGACGACGCGGGGCACCGACGCCGCGACCACCCTCGTGCGCACCCTCAACCTGCCCGCGTTCCTCAACGGCGCCGGCCGGGGCACGCTGCCGCCCGGCGACCCGCACCACTTCCAGCTCACCCGCCGCTACGCGTTCGACAACGCCGACGTGATCGTCATCGTGGGCGCCCCGTTCGACTTCCGGCTCGGCTACGGCCGCCGCCTCTCCCCGACGGCCACCGTCGCGCAGATCGACCTGTACTACCGCACCGTCGGCCGGAACCGGGACGTCGACCTGGGCATCGTCGGCGACGCGAAGCTGGTGCTGTCCTCGGTGACGGCCGCCTGCGACGAGGCCAACAACGGTGCCGCCAAACGAAGGCCGTGGCTGGACGAGCTGCGGGCGGTCGAGGACAGGGCGCGGGACAAGCGGCT
>DATBCR010000041.1:0-5754 GCA_036270375.1 Pseudonocardiaceae bacterium
GCCTGATCGCCGAGTCGGAGTGGTCGTCGCTGTGGTGGTTCTTCGAGCCGGACGGCACGTTCCGGTGCTGGTACGTGAACCTGGAGATCCCGCGCGGCCGGACCGACTACACCACCGATCGCGTGGACGGCGTGTTGGACGTCGCGGTCGCGCCGGACCGGTCGTGGCGGTGGAAGGACGAGGACGAGGCCAACGCGGCGGTGGCGGCCGGCCGGATCAACGCGGCCCAATTGTCCCGGCTGCGAACCGAGGGCGAACGCCTGATCGCGCTCGTCGAGGCGGGCGCGTTCCCGTTCGACGGCACGTGGTGCGACTTCCGGCCCGATCCGGCGTGGGAGCGGCCCACCCTGCCGGCCGGTCTCGACGTCGCTGCCGTCGACTACCCGTAGTTGATCAGCGCCGCGATCCCGCCGAACACGATCACCGCGACCAGCAGCCGCAGCAGCAGACCCGGCGGAGCGTCCTGCGGGAACACCGCGCCGTAGCGCTGCCGCACCCACAACACCCCGGCCACGTCCGCGGCCAGCCCGAGAAAGATGCCGAAACCGCCGATCCACACCCAGCCGAGCAGCACCGCGAAGCCGGCGGCCAACGTCAGCAGCAGGGCGAAACCACCGATCCGCAGGTGCGGCGCCCAGCCCGGGTCGGGCACCTCGATCGGGTCGTAACTCAGTTGGTTCACAAGTGGATAGTAGGGCGGCCAAAGGTTGGGAAGAAGTTTTCCCCTGGCTGGTGCGTCGGGATACGGTGCAAACATGACGACAGCGCTGTCCTTCACCAGGACCCCGAACCCGGACCCGGCGACCCCGGAACGGGTCGCGGAGGTATTGGCCGCGCCGGGTTTCGGGAAACACTTCACCGATCACATGGTGACCATCGACTGGAACGCCGAGCGGGGCTGGCACGACGCGGCGGTGGGTCCCTACCGCCCGATCACGCTGGACCCGGCCACTACCGTTTTCCACTACGCCCAGGAGATCTTCGAGGGCCTCAAGGCCTACCGACAGCCCGACGGCTCGATCGCGTCGTTCCGGCCGGACGCGAACGCGGCCAGATTCGCCGCGTCCGCCCGCCGGATGGCGATGCCGGAACTGCCGGCCGAACTGTTCGTCGACTCGCTGCGCCAACTGATCGCGCTCGACGGCCGATGGGTGCCCAGCGCGCGGGACGAGTCGCTGTACCTGCGGCCGTTCATGATCGCCACGGGCGTCGGCCTCGGCGTGAACGGGCCGTCCACCGCCTTCCGCTACTTCGTGATCGGCTCGCCGGCCGGCCCGTACTTCGCCAGCGGCGTCAAGCCGGTCAAGGTGTGGCTGTGCACCGAGTACGTGCGCGCTGCACCGGGCGGCACGGGTGCCGCGAAGTGCGGCGGTAACTACGCGGCCGCGTTCGTCGCCCAGATGCAGGCCGTCGCCGAAGGCTGTGACCAGGTGGTCTGGCTGGACGCGGTGGAGCGGCGGTGGGTCGAGGAGATGGGCGGCATGAACCTGTGCTTCGTCTTCGGCTCCGGCTCCGACGCGCGGCTGGTCACCCCGGAACTCACCGGCTCGCTGCTGCCCGGCATCACCCGGGTCTCCCTGCTCGACCTGGCCGCGCGGTTGGGTTACCCGGTCGAGGAACGCCGAATCTCCACCGACGAGTGGGAGAAGAAGGCCGCGTCCGGCGAACTGACCGAGGTGTTCGCCTGCGGCACGGCCGCCGTGATCACACCGGTCGGCAGCGTGAAGTCCACGGACGGCGAGTTCATGATGGGCGCCGGCCAGCCGGGCGAGGTGACGATGCGACTGCGCGCGGCACTGACCGAGCTTCAGCACGGCACCGCACCCGACCCGAACGGGTGGATGGTCCCGCTGGGTTAGGCCCGAACCGGCGCCGCGTGTGCACGACAGGACGGTCACCGCGGCGCCGGCCCGGCGCGGTGCGACCGCACTCCAGCGCGGCGGTGGATGGTCGCTTCAGTCAAGCGCCGAACGCACAGACGACGAGTACCGCGGCGACGGCCAGTTCGTTGGCCGCGCCGAGTACGTCCCCCGTGATGCCGCCGAACCGGCGCCGCGTGTGTACGGACAGGACTGTCACCAAGGCGCCGGCCAGCACCACCGCGAGGGTGCCCTGCCACCACCGGCCGGGCACCGCCGCGGCGCCGATCGTCGCGAGCACGAGCCACCACGCCACGGGTACCAGGATCGGCTGCGTGCCGGCCACCAGGGCGCCGAGGCCGTCCGGTCGGGCAGCGGGGGAGCCACGGCGGCAGCACAGCGGGAACGCGGCCCGGCCGGTGGTGACCGCGAGCGCGACCACCCACCACCGGCCGCTACCGGCCGCTGTGGCGATGCCGATCGCTTGTGCCCCAAGCACTACGAGCAACGTGACGACCGCGAACGGCCCCGCACCGCCGTCCTTCATGACGGCCAGCGCCCGTTCCGGCGGGCCGTAGCAGCCGAGGCCGTCCGCGGTGTCGGCGAGGCCGTCCACGTGCATGCCACGGGTGGCCATGGCCAGCAGGCCGACCAGCAGCAGCCCGGCCAGCAGTGGCGGGCAGTGCAGCCGCACCAAGCCCGCGACCACGTCGGTCGCCGCCGTGCCGAGCAGCGCGCCGACCAGCGGGGACACCGTGATGGCCGCGCCGGCCGTCCGCCGGTCCACGGCCGGCGCGGGCACCGGCAGGACGGTCAGCCAGGACAGCGCGACACGGAGCCCGGCCAACGGCCGGCTAGCCAGCGTTGACCTCGGGCGCGTCGGATTCGCTTGTGCTGTCGGTGTTTTCGGCCGGCTTGGGGGTGTCATCGGCGGGACCGGACACACCGGCGTCGCCGAACGTGGCCATCTCGGTCAGGATGCGGGCGGCCATCATGACCAGCGGCAGCGCGACAACGGCGCCGGACCCCTCGCCCAGCCGCATGTCCAGTTCCAGCAGCGGGCGCATGTTCAGGTGGTCGAGCACGAGCGTGTGCGCGGGCTCGACCGACCGGTGCCCGGCCACCCACCACTGCCGCGCGCCCGGCGCCAACTGCTCCGCGACCGCCGCCGCCGAACTGACCACCATGCCGTCCAGCACGACCGGTGTCCCGCGCACCGCGGCCTGCGCCAGGAAACCCGCCATGGCGGCCAGATCCGCCCCACCGGAGGTACGCAGCAGCGCGACCGGGTCGCCGGAGACACGCCGTGCCCTGCGCAGCGCGTCCCGGATGGCGGCCGCCTTGCGCATCCACGTCCTGTCGTCGATCCCGGTGCCGCGCCCGACCACCGCGACCGGCTCGGCCCCGGTCAGCGCGGCCACCAGCACCGACGCCGGCGTAGTGTTGCCGATCCCCATGTCGCCGGCGACCAGCAGGTCCGCGCCACCGTCGATCTCGTCGTCCGCGATCCGCCTGCCGGCCGCGACGGCCTGTTCGGTCTGCTCCTGCGTGAGCGCGTCCTCCCGGTCGATCGAGCCGGAACCGCGCCGCACCTTGAACTGGGCCACCCGGTCCGGGGTGGCCGCGTCGACCGCCATGTCCACCACCCGCACGGTGGCCCCGGCGGCCGCCGCCAGCACGTTCACCGCGGCCCCGCCGACCAGGAAGTTTGCCACCATCTGGCCGGTGACCTCGCTCGGGTACGCAGACACGCCGTGTGCCGCGACGCCGTGGTCACCGGCGAACACCACCACCCGAGGACGCGCGAACGGCCGGGGCGGGCACACCCCCTGACAGGCCGCGATCCAGACACCGAGATCCTCCAGCCGGCCGAGCGACCCGCCCGGCTTGGTCAGCTGTCCCTGCCGCGCCACGGCCTGCCGGTGCGCCTGCGCGTCCGGGGCCTGGACGACGGGGAACTCCCCAGCGCCTTCGCTGACGGTCATAAGTTGCCTCCGCGACTGGTCAGTTGGACGGGGATACCGGCGACGAGCAGCAGCACCTCGTCGCACACCTGGGCAAGGCGGGCGTTCAACGAGCCGAGCTCGTCCCGGAAAAGCCTGCCAGATCTGGTTTCCGGCACCACACCGAGGCCGACCTCCGCGGACACCAGCACCAGCCGGGCAGTACAGCGGGCGACCGCGGCGACGAGGCAGTCGGCGTACCGGCCGGCCTCGGTGAGCGCGGGGGAGCCACCGTCCCATGCGGACACCGCGTCCAGCACGCCGGTCAGCCAGGTGGCCAGGTCGTCCACGAGCAGCGGCCGGTGCCCGTCCTCGGCGGCGATCAGCTCGGCCAGCGCACCAGGACCTTCGGGTTCCACGGTGTGCCAACCCGGCGGCCTGCGGGCGACGTGCGCGGCGATTCTGGCCGTCCACTCCGGATCGTCCGGATCACGCCGCGCGGTGGCCACGTAGCTGACCGGGCCGTCCGGCAGCAGGTCCTCGGCGTACGCAGACTTGCCGGACCGCGCGCCACCGAGCACCAGCGTGCGATGCGTCACAAATGCCTCCGGTTCAGCATGCGGGACGTTGCACGCTACCCGCTACGACACGGTTGACTGTGTCCGACGCGAAGGAGGTCACTGTGAACTTTCGCTGGCGATACCAGGATGCCGACGGCCGGGACGTGCCAGGACCGCAGGAGAGCTTCGCCGACCAGGCCGACGCGGAGTCGTGGTTCGGCGAGCGGTGGATCGAACTCGCGGAACAGGGCGTGCACCAGGTGACGCTGCTGCACGGCGAGGCCGAGGTCTACGGTCCGATGAGCCTGGACCCCGCGGACGCTTAGACCGCGCTCGGGTCCAGTCGAGGTGCCAGGTGCGGCCGTAGCACCATGCCCGCGACCCGCTGGAAGCCGAACCGCCGGTAGTAGTCCACCAGGTCCTCGTCGCAGCACACGTCAACGCCGTACAGCTCGCCGATCTCGTCAAGCACCCGGTTCACCAGCGCCGTCCCGAGCCCCGCGCCCTGGTACGCCGGCAGCACCTCCAGCAACGGGACGTACGCCATCAGCACTCCGTCCGACAACGCCGTGACGAAGCCCACCAGTCGCCCGTCGTCCAGCGCCAGCACCACGTGATCGGACCCGTGCAGCAGCGCCAACCGGGCGGCCGGCGCGGGCGGATCCGGCCAGCCGACGAAGAAGTCGGCCAGGTCCGCCGGTGTCAGGTCGCCCGGTCCGGTGCGGTACTCGATCACGTGGTGCAGGTTAGCGCCGGGCGAACGTCAGGGTGACTGGGTTTGCCTCGGGTCGGTCTGCACGACATCGCCGAGCACGTCGTCGATCTTCGCCAGCACGTCCTCGGACAGCGTCACACCCGCTGCCTTGACGTTCTCCCCGACCTGTTCCGGCCGGCTCGCGCCGACGATCGCGGACGCCACGTTCGGGTTCTGCAGCACCCACGCGACGGCCAGTTGGGCCATGGAAAGGCCGAGGTCGTCCGCGATCGGCCGCAGCGCCTGCACCCGGGTCAGCACGTCGTCGTTCATGAAACGGGCGATCATGTTCGCGCCGCCCTTGTCGTCGGTGGCCCGCGAGCCGGCCGGCGGCTCGACACCCGGCTGGTACTTGCCGGTCAGCACGCCCTGCGCGATCGGCGACCACACGATCTGACTGAGCCCCTCGCGCTCGGACGCGGGCACCACCTGGGACTCGATCACCCGCCACAGCATCGAGTACTGCGGCTGGTTGGAGATCAGCGGCACGTGCAGTTCACGGGCCAGCGCGGCGCCCTGGGTGATCTGCTCGGCCGACCACTCGGACACGCCGACGTAGAGCACCTTGCCGGCCCGGACCAGGTCGGCGAACGCGAGGAACGTCTCCTCGAGCGGTGTCGTGCGGTCGAACCGGTGCG
>DATBCR010000042.1:0-7969 GCA_036270375.1 Pseudonocardiaceae bacterium
TCGAGTGCCAACGTCCGGTTCGGCCCGGTCGGGGTGTGGTTCGCCAGCAGGTACACCGGTCCGCGGCCGGCGAACACGTGCAGATCGGCGCCGATCACGCCGTAGGCGTGGCCGGCCTCCGCCCGCACCACCTGCGTGATGGCGCCGGTCACCGTGGCTCGCCCGCGTGGCCACTGTCGTGCGCGTCGGTGGCTGGGTAGTTGTGGATGGCACCACCGATAACGCCCTGTGCGGTGGAATTCTGGCCGCCGGCCGTGATGTTCTGCACAGTCGTCGGTGTGTCGTAGCGCGGCGAGACCGCGGCCAGGACCGGGTCGCAGGCACTCAGGTCGGCGGCGATACGGGCCAGATCCGAGGTCGGCTCGCGGCGACGCAGGTGGCGGAACTGGCAGCGGCTCAGCGCGGTGATATCGCCGGGCAGATCGGCTTCACGCGGAAGTTCGGCATTGTCGGTCAGGATCGGGATAACCCGCACGCTCGCCAAGAACGCCTCGACGAGTTCGCGGCGAATCCAATCGGCCGGGTCGTCGATCCGACGCCGTCCGGTGGAATCGGCGGCCGTCAACCAGCGCCGCCCGATCACCGCCAGCAGGACCCGCGCCGACCGCACCCGCGCCAACAGTTCGTCGACGAAGTCAGCACCGGCGGGGATGGATTCGGCGTCCAGGAACACCAGGTCCTCGCCGAATCGGCCGGTAAGGTCCCGGTAGAGCAGGGCACCGTAGCCGTGACTGTCGTCGCCCCGGTAGTTGATGAACACGACATGTCCCACGTCGCACCCCTCGCTGAGTGGAGCCCGCCACCTAGCGTAGAAGACCGGTTGTGCTAGTTGACGAGGCGAACGCCGTCGAATCGCATTGTCGAGCCCAGCAAGTCGCCTTTCGTTTCATGAACGTTCATCGGACACCGGTGCATGCGTCGCCTACCCTGCCTAGGTTCCTGAAGACCCGGGAGAGAGGGACCTATGGCAACACCCGCCGCAGTACGGGGGCGCAGGCTCACCAAGTGTTTCGGCGAGGTCGTCGCCCTGGATCACATCTACCTTGAGGTGGCGCAGGGACAGATTCATGGGCTTGTCGGCCCGAACGGCGCCGGGAAGACCACACTGTTGGGCCTGCTGCTCGGCCTGGCCGTGGCCGACGAGGGCGAGTTGGAGATCCTCGGCGCGCCGGTCGGCCGCACGCTGCAGGCCCCCGACGGGGTGGCCGGCTTCGTGGACGGCCCCGGCCTCTACCCCTCACTCACCGCCCGGCGCAACCTCGCCGCGCTGGCCGCGCTGCGCGGCCGCGACAACCACGCCGCCGACATCGACGACGTGCTCGACCAGGTCGGACTGACCGATGTCGCAGACGACCGGGTCCGCGGCTTCTCCCTTGGCATGCGCCAGCGGCTCGGGCTCGCCGCGGCCCTGCTCACCCGCCCCCGGCTGCTGGTGCTCGACGAGCCGGTCAACGGCCTTGACCCCGCCGGCAAGAAGCATGTGCACGGCGTGCTCACCCGACTCGCCGCCGACGGCGCCACCGTGGTGCTGTCCAGCCACCGCATGGACGACGTCGAGGCGCTGTGCGCCGAGGTCACCATCCTGGCCATCGGAAGCATCGTGTTCTCCGGCCCGCTGGGCGAGCTTGCCGCGAAGAATCAGGAAATCGACTACCGGCTACGCACGTCGGACCCACAGGCCGCCCGCGCGCTGGCACTGGAACTGGAACGGTTACGCGTCATTGACGACGCGGACACCCCCGCCCGGGACACCGAGGTGCTGGTTGTGCGCGCGCTGGTGCCCGACCTGGACGAACTGGTGGCGCGTGTGGTCCGCGCGGGCATCGCGGTGCGCGAACTAGCACCGGTGGTGTCGCCACTGGAGGCGGCGTTCCTCGCCCTCACCGAACAGAAGCAGGAGGCCGGCCGATGACGGCTGACGTCACCGAGACGCCGCCCCCACCCGCCCGCCCAGTCACGGTGGCCAGGGGCTACCGCTTCGAACTGGAGAAGCTGCTGTCACAGTGGCGGGTCCGCCTCCTGCTGCTGGCCTGCCTGATCGGGCCGGCCGGGTTCGTGGCCGTGGTCAGCCAGCAGAGCACCCTGCCCTCGGACACCACCTTCGGCCGCTGGATGAACGCCACCGGCTGGGCCGGGCCACTGGTGATCCTCGGTTTCTCCGGCCTCTACGTGCTTCCGCTGCTGACCTCGCTGATCGCCGGCGACGTGTTCGCCGTGGAGGACCGCCTGGGCACCTGGCGCCACCTGCTGGTAGCGGTCCGCTCCTACCAGCGGATCTTCGCAGCGAAGACACTGGCCAGCCTCACTGTCATCGTGCTGCTGGTGGCGGTGCTGGCTGGTTCGGCCATCGTCGGTGGGCTCGCCTCGGTCGGCAGCCAGCCGCTGGTCGGGCTGGACGGTCACCTGCTGTCCTCCGGGGCCGCGGCGGGGAAGGTCCTGCTCGCCTGGGCCTGCGCGCTGGCCCCCACGCTGGCGCTTGGCGCGATCGGCCTGCTCGGCTCGGTCGCCCTTGGCCGCTCACCGATGGGCCTGGTGTCGCCCATCCTGGTCGCGCTGGCCATGGACCTGGCCCAGATGCTGCCGCTACCGATCGCGGTGCGCCTGGCGCTGCCCACTTACGGCTACATCGCCTGGATCGGCCTGTTCACCGACCCGGTGCAAGGCGGTCCACTGGTGATCAGCATCGTCGTGAGCCTGGTCTGGGCCGTTGTCGCGGGCGCGCTGGCCTTTCGGTTGTTCATGCGGCGCGACTTCACCAACGTCACCCACGACGGCGCCGGGCGCAGGGCGCTGTTCACGGGGGCGTTGCCGCTGGTCGCGTTGCTACTGGTGACGGTCGGCGTCGTCACCGCGGGGGTGCGGCCCACCGGCCCCAGCATCGACCAGGACAAGATCCAGCGCTCGGTCGCCACCGTATTCGCCCACCTGTACCGGCTGCAGGCCGGCCAGCTGCACCGCCCGGACGTCTCCGAGTCGGCACTGGGGGCTGCGGCGGCGTGCACGAAGGGGGACGGCCTGGTCGCCCAGAACGGCCCGGGGAACGACTGGCGCTGCGGCCTCGTCTGGCATATCCCCGGAGTAGCGGTCCTCGGATCCGCCGTCTACCAACTCGATGTCAGCGCGGACGGAAGATACGCGGCGGACGGCGACGGACCGAAGGAAGTGAACGGGTACTTCGTGGTACACACCAGTACCGGGGACGAGCCGAATCCGCTGTGGCAATTCGATGGCAACGTCGACCTGCTTCCCAACCATTGAAGGAAACAAGACCGAGAACGATCCCAGCTCGCGCGGCCGACGTGGCATGACACCGTCGCCACGATTCGAGGGGATTGGCAACGTCGTGTTCACCTGGACCCGAACCCGAGCCTGAGCCGAAAGTCCCGCGAACCGAACCGCGTCGTCGTGCAATAGACATAGTGATGGACGACGACACACTGATCGCCGCGATCGCGGCCGGCGACGATGGCGCGCTACGGCGGTTGTACGCCGCGAACGCGCCATGGCTGGCCGGCCGGCTGCGACGACACCTGCCGGCCGACGCCGTCGAGGACGTGCTGCAGGAGACGTTCACGGCGGTGTGGCGCGGTGCCGCCCGCTACACCTCGATCGGCCGGCCCGGCGCCTGGCTGTGGGGGATCACCACCCGGCAGGCCGCCCTGTGGCTACGTCGCAATCCACGCATCGTGCTCGATACGACCGCACAACCAGCTGTCGATCCCAGTCTCGTCGCGACCGACCGGGCCGAACTGGCGGCGGCGGTTGCGGCACTCGGGCCGGCCGGTGGCGTGGACCGGGAACTGTGGCGGCTGTTGTACGTCGAGGACCGGCCCGTGGCCGAGGTCGCGCGGCGGTTGCGCATGCCGGAGGGCACCGTCAAGAGCCGGGCGTCCCGCGTACGCCGACTGCTGCGCGCGGCACTACGTCAGGTGGAGGGCTGATGCACACCGAACATGAGAATCCGGCCGACCGCCTCGACTGCGCCACCTGTCGCGCGGCGGCCGCCAGCACGTCCGACGTCGATCTCGCCGCGGTGTGGGCGGCTATCGCGGTGAGCGTGTGGCCGGACCGACGCGGCTGGTTCGAACGCGCCGCCGGCACGCTGTTGCGCTCACCGGCGCTGGCTCGGGCCCTGGTGACCACGCCGTCGCTGGTGTTGCCGTGGCTGCTGGCGAGCGCGTCCGTGCTGGTCATCGGCATGGCGGTGTCGATACACCTCCAGACGCCGCTAGTGTCGCTGTTCGCGCCGGCGCTGGCTGGCGTCGCGATCGCGTTCGCCTACGGGCCAGGTACCGATCCGGCCGCCGAGATCGCGGCCACGCTGCCGGTCAGCGGCCGGGTGGTGCTGCTGGTGCGGTCGATCGCGGTGTTCGGCGGCTACGCGGCGATGGGCATTCTCGCCGGGCTGGTCGTACCGGCGGCCACCGGCATCACGTGGCTGTGGCTGGTGCCGATGACCGCCGTGTGCGCGCTGTCGCTCGCGGCGACGACACTCTCCGGCTCGGCCGCGATGGGCACCACGGTCGGCCTGGCCGCGTGGTCGACGACCGTGCTGGGCAGCGACCTGAGCACGAACGCCGGCATCACCGCCGCGATCGTCGCCCACCCGCTGACACCCGCGTACGTGGTCGTGGCCGTGGTCAGCGTGGCCATCGTGTCGATCAATCCGACGAGAAAGGGACAACCGCTGTGAACGTGGAAGCGGCCGGGCTGACCCGGCGGTTCGGGCGCGCGATCGCCGTCGACGCGATCGACCTGAACCTGGGCCCGGGTGTGTACGGCCTGCTCGGCCCCAACGGCGCCGGCAAGACGACGTTGCTGCGGATGCTCGCGACCGCGATCCGGCCGACGGCGGGCACGCTGCGGCTACTCGGCCACGACCCGACCGACCGCGCCGGCCGTCGCCCGCTGCGGCAGCGCCTCGGTTACCTGCCCCAGGAACTGGGCTACTACCCGAACTTCACGGTGTTCGAGTTCGTGGAGTACTTCGCGCTGTTACGCGAGATCCCGCCGGCACGCGTGCGATCGGCCGTCGTGGCCGCGATCGAGCGGACCGGCCTTGGCGAGCGGGCCCGATCGAAGCTGAAGTCGTTGTCCGGCGGCATGGTACGGCGCGTCGGCATCGCGCAGGCGATCGTCAACGACCCCGGCCTGCTGCTACTGGACGAGCCGACGGCCGGGCTCGACCCGGAGC
The DNA here is from genome assembly GCA_036270375.1 of Pseudonocardiaceae bacterium. GTDB lineage: Bacteria > Actinomycetota > Actinomycetes > Mycobacteriales > Pseudonocardiaceae > DATEPR01. The sequence continues at coordinate 5,195 of DATBCR010000042.1, forward strand.
AGCGCGTCGGTTTCCGCGCGCTGCTGCGGGACATCGGCGTGTCGTCGACTGTCCTGGTCAGCACGCACCTGGTCGAGGACGTCGGCGCGGCCTGCGATCGCGTCGGCCTGATGCTGGACGGCAAGATCGTCTTCCAGGGCACCCCGGACGAGCTGAGCGCACGCGGGCAGGACCATCCGGTCGGTGACGCGCCACTGGAACGCGGTTACGCGGCAGTGCTCGCGGCGGCCCGGTCATGACGCGGTTGCTGCGCATCGAACTGCGCCGCAACGCATCGCTCGTGCTGCTGCCGGTGATCGCGGTGTTGTGGCTGATATGGCCGATCGGCCCGCATCTGACCCAGATCGCGCTCTGGGGCAGCCGCAGCATGGACATCCAGGGCACGGTGATCGCGCTGGGCCCGTTCGCGGCCGGCGCAGGCGCGTGGACGGCCTACCGGGAACACCGGCATGGCGCCTGCGATCTGCTCGCCACCACGCCACGGGCAGCCGCCACGCGCGGCCTCACAACCCTGGCCGCGTCGGCGGTCTGGGCGGCACTCGGCTACGTCGCCCCAGCCGTGGTCATACTGGTGATCACCAGCCAGCAGGCGACGTGGGGACATCCGCTGGTGTTGCCGTTGCTGGACGGCCTGCTGGCGGTGACCGCGTCGAGCGCACTCGGGTTCGCGTGCGGGCGACTGGTGCCCGGCCGGTTCACCGCGCCGCTGGTGGCCGTCGGCCTGCTGGGGCTGCTCACGCTCGGCGCGGAGGCAAAGACCGGCCACGTCGCCTTCGTCGGCGCACTCAGCCCGGCGTATCCCAGCGTCAGCCTGGACGCCTCGGTGTTCTTCCCGGTCCAGCCTGATCTCGCCGTGTTGCAGTGTGCGGGCGCGATCGGCGTGACCGGTGCCGCGCTCGGGGCGACGGTGTGGCACGCGGGTGCGCGGCGGATCGGCCTGGCCGTGGCCACGACGGGTGTGGTGCTGGTCGGTGCCGCGGCGGTCCTGGTGAGCTCCGGGCATCGGGGCGCGGACAACGCGATCATGGTGCCGGCACTGGACTCCGTCGGCGTGCGACAACCGCTGCCGTACACGCCGGTGTGCGGTGGGACCCTCCTGCGCGTGTGTGTACATCCGGCGTACGAGGTCAAGCTGGCCGTGCTGGCGAGCGCGCTCAACCGGCTGGCCGCGCCGCTGGCGGACACGCCCGGCCTACCGCACGAGATCGACGAAGGCCCGATCTACCTGAGCCAGGTCACTACTACGCACAGCGGCGTGCTCGAGATCCCGCCGGTCTTCATCCAAGGTGACACGCTCGGCCCGGAAAGCACGCCGGTGAACGACACCACCGCGCTCGCGTTCGTCGATGCGCCCGGCGAAGGGCCGGCCCAGGCCGACGACGCGCAACGTGCGGTCGCGCTGTACCTGATCCAACAGGCCGGCGCCGACGCCGGTCCAGAATTCATACCCACGAGCCCGGCCATCCGCGCGGCCGCCGCCCGCCTGGCCGCGCGATCGCCCGCCGCCCGCCACACGTGGCTCGCCACGCACATCGTTGCTGTCCGAGCCGGAACGGCGGACCTGCCATGACGATCCGACTGATCGGTCTCTACACGCGTAGCCGGCGGGTCGACTGGTGCCTGGCTGTGATCGCGGTGACGGCCGGGCTTCGTTGGATGGTGCGGACACAGGGCACCGGGCCGGATGCGTTCGCGATCCTGCTGCGACTTGTGCCGCTGATCGCGGCCGGCGTCGTCGTCACCGCCGGCCTCGCCGGACCGTTCGGGTTGGTTGAGCGGTCCGCCAGTACCTGGTTGCCGTGGCTGCGGTGCGGCCAGGTACTGGCGACGACACTGGTGGCGTCTGGCGCTTTCGCACTCAGCGGGACGAGCATGCGGGACCTGGCCGGGTTCATCGGTCTCACGCTGTTGACCGGTGCCGCGCTCGGACCGGCGCGTTGCTGGACCGTGCCGCTGGGCTACGCGTTGGCCTGTGCCGGCGAGGCCTATCTCGACGAGCAGCCGTGGTGGGCGTGGCCGCTGCGCGCGGCCGGCGACACCGGCGCGCTCGCCATGGGTATGGCGCTGCTGGTGGCCGGGGTGGTCGCCGCGAGCGCGACAGGCACGCGGTAGCCGGCGAATCCGTACCGATAATTCACCGCGAAATTCCACGATGTTGTTCCCGAGAAAGGGGATCTCATGGCATTACGTCGTTTTCTGCCGCTCGCACTGGCGGTCGGTATGGCCGCCGCGTTGGCCACGTCCGGTCCTGCGGCTGCGTCGACGGCACAGCTCCAGCTGACCTTTCCGGCCCCGACCGGTCGCCATGCGATCGGCACCGTGTCGCTGCATCTGGTGCAGGCCGGTCGGCCGGACCCGTGGGTGCCCGGCCGGACGCGGGAGCTGATGGTGAGCCTGTGGTACCCGGCCCGCGACGTCGCCGGCCGTCCGGCCGCGCCGTATATGGAGGCGGGCGCATGGGCGTCGTTGGAGCTCAACCGCGGCATTCCGGCGGGTTCGGTGGTGGTGCCGCAGACCGTGGGTCACGACGGTGCGCCAGTGGATCGGCGTCCGGGTGGCCTGCCGGTGATCCTGTACTCGCCGCCTTCGACCGGTGACCGTTCCGTCAACACGGCGCTCGTGCAGGACCTGGCCAGCCACGGCTACCTGGTGGTCACAGTCGACCACACGTACAGCGACGACGAGGTCGAGTTTCCGGACGGCCGGGTCGCGCTGCGCGTCCTGCCGGCCGACGAGACCGACCAGCATTTCGCCGACGAGGTCGTGGAGCGGGAC
>DATBCR010000043.1:0-12595 GCA_036270375.1 Pseudonocardiaceae bacterium
CGACGACAGCTTCGACCACGAGCTGTTCACCAGGGCCGTCGAGCTGATCATCACCGCGATGGACATCTCGATCTGCTTCGCGGACTTCCCGACCGAGGCGATCGGCGACACCACCCGCAAGTTCCGTCAGCTCGGCATCGGCTACGCCAACCTTGGCGCCCTGCTGATGGCCACCGGCCACGCGTACGACTCCAACGGCGGCCGGGCTGTCGCGGCGGCGATCACGTCCCTGATGAACGGCACCGCGTACCGCCGCTCCGCCGAACTGGCCGGCGTCGTCGGCCCGTACGAGGGTTACGCCCGCAACGCCGAGGCCCACCAGCGGGTGATCCGCAAGCACGCCGCGGCGAACGACCTGATCCGCACGTTCGACCGCAACGACACCGCGATCCACCGGCTGGCCACCGAGCAGTGGCAGCAGGGCCTCGCGATCGGCGCCGTCAACGGCTGGCGCAACGCGCAGGCGTCGGTGCTGGCACCGACCGGCTGCCTCACCGGGGACACCCTGGTGACGACGGATCGCGGCCTGGCCAGATTGTCCGAACTCGGTGACCTGTACGGCGATCAGTGGCAACATATCGAGTTCACCGTGTCCACGGACGAAGGGCCGCGCCGGGCAACCAAGTTCTTCGTCAACGGCGAGGAACCGACCAGGCGAATCGAGACCGAGGGCGGCTATCGGATCCAGGGCACCTTGGCGCACCGGGTGAAGGTCGTCGACCGGACGACCGGCGACTGGATATGGAAGCGGCTTGCCGACATCCAGGCAGGGGATCTCGTTCCGCTCCAGATGAAGACACTGGTCGGATCACCCCGCCGGGTTCCGCTTCCGGTTCTCGACCAGGCGTACTACGCCGGCGACCGGCACCTGCGGGTACCGGACGCGGTCGACGCGTCGCTCGCCGAGCTGGTCGGCTACTTCATGGGCGACGGAAGCCTGCACGCCAAGGGAATCCGGCTGTGCGTCGCGGACACCGACCTCGATGTGGTCGAGCGCATGCGGGTGCTGTCGAAGGAGCTGTTCGCGCTGGAGCCGGTGGTGAACCAGCGTGACGGTTACCACGAGGTGACCTTGCAGTCGGTGCGGTTGGCACGGTGGTGGCAGGCCGCCGGTTTCGCGAAGGACCTGCCGGGCGTCGATCACTCCGGAAAGGGTTGGACGCCACGGGTACCTTCGGCGATCCGGGAGACCAATGACCCAGCGGTGTACGCCGCGTTCCTGAGTGGACTGTTCGAGGCGGACGGCACGGTGAGCGAGGGCGTGCCGAGCATGTCGACCTCCTCGGAGCTGTTCGCCGATGACATCCGCGGTCTGCTGCTGACACTCGGGTTGGCGACCACCACGCGGCAGACGGTCAGCGGCTGGGGTGGTGCGCAGTACCAGATCCGACTACGCAACATCGATCATGCGCTGAACTTCGGTGAACTCGTCGGGTTCGTCGGAGAACGCAAGTCGGCCCAACTCGTTGCCGTCGAATCGGCTCAGCCCGGCAAGCGTGATCGTGTGCACCTACCGCGTGCGGTCTGGGACGAACTCGTTCCGGTGGGGCACCAGCAACGTGACCTGGTCCTGCAGTCGTTGCGCAAGTTCGGCGGTGTCGCGCGGGCGACCGCACGGAGTGTCTTCGCGGACACCGGGGACGCCCGCCTCGGCAGGGCGCTTGACTACCTGTTCGAGGCGGTCGCGGCGAATGAGGACGGTGGCGTCCAGCCGACGTTCGACCTGTCGGTGCCCGAGAACGTCACCTATGTGGCAAACGGATTCGTCAGTCACAACACCATCGGCCTGATGATGGACTGCGACACCACCGGTATCGAGCCGGACCTGGCCCTGGTCAAGTTCAAGAAGCTGGTCGGCGGCGGCTCGATGCAGATCGTCAACCAGACGGTGCCGCGTGCGCTGGCGTCGCTCGGCTACCCGCAGGAGCAGGTGGAGGCGATCGTCGAGTACGTGTCCGAGCACGGTCACGTCGTCGACGCGCCCGGCCTGAAGCTCGAACACTACGAGGTGTTCGACTGCGCGATGGGCGAGCGTTCCATCGCGCCGATGGGCCACGTGCGGATGATGGCCGCGGTGCAGCCGTTCATCTCCGGCGCGATCTCCAAGACGGTCAACATGCCGGAGTCGGCGACCGTCGAAGAAGTCGAGGAGATCTACTACCAGGGCTGGAAATTGGGCCTCAAGGCACTGGCGATCTACCGCGACAACTGCAAGGTCGGCCAGCCGCTGTCCGCATCGAAGGCTAAGTCCACCCCGGCCGAGCCGAACGCAGTCGTGGAATACCGCCCGGTCCGCAAGCGCCTGCCGAAGAAGCGCCCGAGCCAGACGGTGTCGTTCACGGTCGGCGGCGCGGAGGGCTACCTGCACGCCGGTTCGTACCCGGACGACGGCCTCGGCGAGATCTTCGTCAAGCTCGGCAAGCAGGGCTCGACGCTTGCCGGCGTGATGGACGCGTTCTCGATGTCCATCTCGGTCGGCCTGCAGTACGGCATCCCGCTGGAGTTCTACGTCTCGAAGTTCCAGAACCTTCGTTTCGAACCGGCCGGCATGACGGACGACCCGGACGTGCGCATCGCCACCAGCGTGCTGGACTACCTGTTCCGCAGGCTGGCCCTGGACTACCTGCCGTACGAGAAGCGAGCCCAGCTCGGCGTGTTCACCGCGGACGAACGTTCCGCCCAGGTCGCCGACGTATACGGCACACCAGCGGTCGAGACGGTCGACGTGGACCTGGAAGGCCTGCGAACCGGTGTCGAGGCCGGCCGCACGCCCCAGCACCCGCCGACCCCCGACAAGCCAAGCGCCCCAACCGAACCACGCAAGGTCGGCAGCTCGACGGAACTGGTCGAGTGGCAGTTGGGCAAGGCAGCCGACGCACCCCTGTGCCTGACGTGCGGCACGAAGATGCGCCCAGCGGGTTCGTGCTACGTCTGCGAGGGCTGCGGATCCACATCCGGCTGCAGCTGATTGCACCACTAGCTACCCTAAGTACGTCAAGTACGCTACGTACTTGACGTACTTAGGGTAGCTGCGCATGTGGAAGCACATCCTCTGCGATCAACTCGACATGGCCGAACCGGAGTTCTGGACGTGTGTGGCTGCCCTGAGCAGGGACGAGGCAGTCGCCAGGCTGCAGGGCTACTGGACCAGGAAACCGGGTGCCTGACAGCTCGATCCCGGCTACCGTGCCGCGCATGCGTCTGATCACCGCGCCTCCCGCCAGGTAGCGGGCGGCCGGTTCCTCTCCACCCGGGGTGCCGCACCACCCCGGTGCTGGATGCCGCCCGCGTTCCGAGGACCTGTCGGCATTCCACAGTGGAGCGAAACGCATGTCTGTTCCCACCACCGTGCCCATGCGGCGCGGTCTTCTCCTGGTCGCCATCGCCGCGACGGCCTGGGGCTCCGGCGGCGCGGTCGCCGAAATCCTTTACCGTACAACGGGTCTGGGTCCGATCGGGGTCTGCTGGTGGCGGCTGCTGATCGGCGCGGCCGTCCTGACCGGCGTACGACTGGTCCGCCGCCCTGACGACAGGGCTCCGGTCGACCGGTGGCGGACCCTCGCCATCGGTGTCGGACTCGCGATCGCCCAGGCCGCTTACTTCGGCGCGGTCGCGGACATCGGTGTCGCCGTCGCCACCATGGTCACCCTTGGTGCCGGACCAGTGCTCGTCGCGGTCGGCGCCCGGTTCACCCTCGGCGAGCGGCTGTCCCCGCTCGGCCTGGTCACGGTCGTGATCGCCGTGGCCGGGCTCGCGCTGCTGACCAGCGGTGCGGCCACCGCCGGGGCCCGACCGGCACTCGGCGTCGGCCTCGCACTGCTGGCCGCGGCCGGTCAGGCCCTGACCACCGTCCTGAGCCGGGCGACCGGCGACCGGGCCGCAAGCGCCACCGCGGTGTGCTGGATCGGTGCGGTCGGTCTGGCGCCATTCGCCCTGTTCACGGGGGCGCTGCCCGGCCACGGCGTGCCGATCGATACCGCGGGCTGGCTGCTCTACCTGGGTACGGTACCCACCGCGCTCGCGTACCTGCTGTTCTTCGCCGGCCTCGCCACCGTCCCCGCTACGGTCGCGTCCGTGGTGATCCTGCTCGAACCGGTCTCCGCCGCCGTGATCGCGGTCGGACTGCTCGGTGAGCGGCTCGCCGTGCCGGCCATCGTCGGCGGGGCGGTGCTGCTCGGCGCGGTCACGATGACGTCCGTCGTGTCCGGACGGGCGGCGGCCGCCGCTGACCGCCGGATTCGCCTGCCGTGCCAGCGAAAATGAGTTGGGTCGAGTCGGCCGGTGGCTTAGGTTGAGCCGAAACTGGTCGCCGAGGCACCGGGCGAACCGTGCGACGGCCGGTCCGAAGTGGATAGTCGAGCACTGCGGGATGGGGTTTCATGACAGGGCAACGACCTCTCGCCTTGGTCACCGGCGCCGGCCGAAGCGTGGGCATCGCGGCGACCATCGTCACACGGCTCGCCGAATCAGGCTGGGACGTGGCATTCGGGCACTGGCCGGCCTACGACGCGCGTATGCCGTGGGGCACCGACAAGGACAACGCCACCCACCTGGCTGACGCCGCCGCCGTACACGGCGCGCGAACCCTCGCCGTGACAGCGGATCTCGCCGATCCGGCCACCCCTGCCGCGATGTTCGACACGGTGACAAGCGAGTTGGGCCCGGTGACCGCACTGGTGCTCAGCCACGCCGAGTCCGTCGACTCCACCATCCTGGACACCAGGGTCGCCGCGTTCGACCAGCACTTCGCGGTGAACGCACGCGCCACCTGGCTGCTGATCCGCGAGTTCGCGACCCGGTTCCGCGGCGCGCACGGCAGCGGCCGGATCGTCAGCCTCACCAGCGATCACACCGCGGGCAACCTGACCTACGGCGCGAGCAAGGGTGCGATGGACCGGATCGTCCTTGCCGCGGCACGGGAACTGGCACACCTCGGCGTCACCGCGAACGCGATCAATCCCGGCCCGGTGGACACCGGCTGGATGACCGAACAGCTCCGGGCCGACATGATCGCCAGTACCCCGCTCGGCCGGCTCGGCACTCCGACCGACTGCGCCAACCTGGTCGCGTTCCTGTGTTCGGCGGAAGGCGGCTGGATCAACGGGCAACTCCTGTACAGCAACGGAGGCCTCGCCTGACCGGATCGAATCAGCCGTACACACCGGCCCGGACCGCAGCCACGGCCGCCGCGACCGCCTGATCGGCCACGTCCCGGTTCACCCGTTCGCCTGTAATGAACAGCCGGCAGTACAAGGGCGCCGTGACCGACCGCACCACCGCCGCCGCGTCCACCGAGCCGGGCAGTGCACCCCGGGCGATGGCGTCGGCCGCGCGAGAATGCCGGCCGGCCAGGAACCCGTGCAGCGCCGTGGCGGCCCGTTCGGAGTGGAAGGCCGCGTGCACCACGGCCGACGGCACGGCGGCGCGCTCCGGGTCGGTGAACGTGTCCACCACCTCGTACGCCACCGCGCGCAGGTCCGTCTCCCACGAGCCGGTCACCGGTGCGGGCCAGTCGTCCTCGCCCGCCGCGTCGAGTGCGTCGACGATCAGGCCGTCCACGCCACCCCACCGCCGGTACACGGTCGTCTTGTGCACGCCGGACCGTTCCGCCACGTTCTCCACGGTCAGCCCGGGATAGCCGTGCCGCGCCAGTTCGGCCAGCGTGGCTTCGACGACGGCCGCGCGGTTGCGTGCGGTGCGGCCGCCCGGCCGCCGGCTGCCAGGGGGTTCGGGTGCGCCCACGGAAACTCCCTTGCGCTGTCGGGTCCGTCGTGCGACCATCACCCTAACGCAACGCGGATTGCATTTATCGCGAGGGTCGACCGGAGGTAACCGCGACGATGATCAACTGAAACGCACCGAACCAGCTCGACGAACGGCGTACCCCTTTTCGGTGGCAGCGCCCCGGTGTGTTTCAGGAGGCATCCGTGCGAACCCAACTGACCCTGCGCGCCGTCAGCCAGTCCTTCGGCGACCGCATGCTGCTCGACCACGTCGACGTCACCATCCGACCGGGTGAACGGGTCGGTATCGTCGGCGAGAACGGTGCCGGCAAGTCCACTCTGCTGCGGATCGTGGCCGGCCACCAGCAGCCGGACGACGGCGAGGTCGTGCTCACCGCGTCGGCCGGCGTCGGCTATCTCGGCCAGACCCTCGACCTGGCACCGGAACGCACCGTCGGCGACGCCGTCGACCGTGCCCTGGCCGAACTGCGCGCCATGGAACACCGGCTGCGCGCGATCGAGGCCGAACTCGGCATCGCCGACCCGATCCGCCTTGCCGAGTACGGCGAACTGCTCACCGCGTTCGAACTGCGCGGCGGCTACGAGATGGACGCGCGCACGGACAAGGCCATGCACGGCCTCGGCCTCGCGCACGTCACCCGCGACCGCGGGCTCGGCAGCCTGTCCGGCGGCGAACAGGCCAGGGTCGGGCTGGCTTGCGTACTGGCCGCCGCACCCGAGGTGCTGCTGCTGGACGAGCCGACCAACCATCTCGACGACACGGCCCTGACCTGGCTGGAGGACCACCTCCGCGACCACCCCGGCACGGTCCTCGCGGTGTCACACGATCGGGTGTTCTTGGAGCGGGTGGCCACGGCGATCCTCGAAGTCGACGCCGACCGCCGAACCGTGGTCCGGTACGGCGGCGGCTACGCGGGTTACGTCGACGGACACCGTGCCGCCCGCGCCCGCTGGGAACAGGCCCATCAGGACTGGTGCGCCGACATCCGCGAACTCACCGAGTACACGGCCACCACGGCCCACCGGGTCGCGCACCACCGGCCGATCCGGGACAACGACAAGGCGGGCTACAACTACCACGGCGCCCGGGTGCAGAGTTCCATCGCCAGCCGGGCGCGCAACGCACAGGAACGCCTGCGCCGGCTGCGCGCCGACCCGGTGCCGAAGCCGCCGGAACCGTTGCGGTTCACCGGCGAACTCGCCGCGAGCGGACTGGACGGACCGGTCGCGGCCCTACAGGACGTCCGGGTCGGCGACCGGCTGTCGGTCGACGAGTTGACCGTCACGGCGGGGGAGCGGCTGTTGGTGCACGGCGCGAACGGTGCCGGCAAGACCACCCTGCTCCGGGTGCTGGCCGGCACGCTGTCGCCCGATCGGGGCACTGTGCAGCGGACCACCCGAGTGGGTTACCTGGCCCAGGAGATCCCGGTCACTCGGCCACGCCGGACCGTGCTGGCCGAGTTCGCGGAGGGCCTGGTCGGTTCGCGGGACGAGCACGTCGACCTGCTCTGCTCGCTCGGCCTGTTCCGGTCGGCCGAGCTGCACGTGCCGGCCGGCGCCCTGTCCGCCGGCCAGCGTCGCAGGCTCGCACTCGCCAGGCTGCTGGTCCGCCCGGTCGACCTGCTGCTGCTCGACGAGCCGACCAACCACCTGTCGCTGGCCCTTGTCGAGGAGTTGGAGCAGGCACTGTCGGCCTATCCCGGCGCGCTGGTCGTGGTGTCGCACGACCGCCGGCTGCGCCGCCGCTTCGACGGCACACCAAGGGAACTGCGCGCCGGCCGGTTCGTCGCGTAAGCGCGGGGGAGGCTCAGCCGAGCTTGCGCCACAGGAACTCGTGCACCAGCGCCCAGTGGAACGCGCGCTGCTCGTTGTCGCTGGCCGCGCCGTGACCGCCCTCGACGTTCTCGTAGTAGTCAACGGGGTAGCCGTGTTCCCGGAGCCGAGCCACCATCTTGCGCGCGTGGCCCGGATGCACCCGGTCGTCCTTGGTCGAGGTCACGAACAGCATCGGTGGGTACGCCATGTCGGCCCGCACGTTGTGGTATGGCGAGAACGGCCGCATGAACGCCCAGTCCTCGTCCTCTCGTGGATCGCCGTACTCCGCCATCCAGGACGCGCCGGCCAGCAACTCGTGGTAGCGGTACATGTCCAACAGCGGGACCTGGCAGACGATCGCGCCGAACAGTTCGGGATGCCGTGTCAGCATCACGCCCATCAGCAGCCCGCCGTTGCTGCCGCCCTGGATGCCGAGCCGGGCCGGTGTCGTGATGCCCCGTGCGACCAGATCCCTTGCCACCGCGGCGAAGTCCTCGTACACGAGGTGCCGGTTGGCCCGCACGGCTCCCTGGTGCCACTGCGGGCCGTACTCGCCGCCGCCCCGGATGTTGGCCACCACGTAGGTGCCGCCGCGCCGCAGCCAGCCGCGGCCCATGATGCCGCTGTAGGACGGCGTCATCGACACCTCGAACCCGCCGTAGCCGGTCAGCAGGGTCGGACCGGCCGTCGGATTTTGTGGCCCTGTCACGAAATACGGGATTTCCGTGCCGTCGTCGGAGATCGCCTTGAACTGCCGCACGGTCAACCCGTCCGCGTCGAAGAACGTTGGCGCCTGCTTGAGCACCTCGACCGAGTCCTCGCCGATCACGCCCCTGCGCAGCGTGGCCGGCTCGGTGAAGCCGCTGGACACCACCAGGTAGGCGTCGTCGGAGTCTGGTTCGGTGTCGAGCAGTTCGGTGTCACCGAGTTCCGGCACGCCCGGCAGCGGCGCCCGCAGCCAGCCGTGCTCGGTCGGGGTCAGCACGGTCAGGCGGCTGTGTACGTCGGAAAGGGTGGCCAGGATCAGGTGGTGCCGGGTCCACATGTAGGAGCTGAGGTGGTTCACCCGGTCGGGTTCGAACAGGACGGTCAGATCGCGATCACCGGCCAGGTAGTCGTCGAAGTTGGCCGCCAGCAATACGCCGGGCGGGTAGGTGGTGCCGCCGACCGACCACTCGGACCGGGTGCGCAACAGCAGCCATTCGCACCGCACGTCGATGTCCGCGTCCTCCGGCACGTCCAGCCGGACCAGTTCGCCGTCCGGCCGGCGCAGGAACATCTCGATCCGGTAGAAGTCCATGCGGCGCCCGACGAAGTCGCGTTCGTAGCCGGGTGTCGGGTCGTGGCTCGCGAAGGCCGCGACGTCGTCCGGCTTGGCCTCGTAGACCACGGTCGCCTCGGCCAGCGGTGTGCCTCGCCGCCACTCCCGGATCACCCTCGGATAGCCGGACGAGGTCAGCGAACCCGGCCCGAAGTCGGTGCCGACGTAGATCCGGTCGTTGTCGATCCAGTTGACCCGGCTCTTGGCCTCCGGCAGCGTGTAGCCGCCGTCCACGAACCGCCGTTCCGTCAGGTCGAACTCGCGGACCTCCGTCGCGTCGCCGCCGCCTCTCGACAGCTTCACTAGTCCGAACCGGAACTCCGGGCGCAGCACGGTCGCGCCCTCCCAGACCCAGTTCACGCCCTCCAGCTCGGCCAGCGCGTCCACGTCCAGCAGCACCTCCCACGCCGGCTGCGGCGTGCGGTACTCGGCAAGGGTGGTGCGCCGCCACAGGCCGCGCGGGTTCGTCGAGTCCTGCCAGAAGTTGTAGAACTCATCACCGCGCCGAGCGGCGTACGGGATCCGGTCCTCCGCGTCGAGCACCTGCCGGATCTCGGTGTTGAGCTGTTCGAACCGGTCGCCGCCGGTCAGGTCGGCCATGGTCTCGGCGTTGCGCTCCCGCACCCAGTCCAGGGCGGCCTGCCCGGCCACGTCCTCCAGCCAGCGGTGCGGGTCGTCGTCCACCGGGATGTTCGCCTCAGTCATGTTCCCATTGTGGTTCAAGCCCGGCTCGGCGTGTGTCAGCTGTCCACAAGGCCCGCGCGGTAGGCGTAGGCGACCGCCTGCGCCCGGTCCCGCAGGTTGGCCTTGGCGAACACGTGGTTGACGTGGGTCTTCACGGTCGCCTCGCTGACCACGAGCCGCCGCGCGATCTCGGTGTTGGACAGGCCGGCCGCGATCAGCCGCAACACCTCGATCTCCCGCGCTGTCAGCCCTGCCACCAGATCGGGTAGCGCGGCTTGACCGGGACTCGATCTGCCCCGAGCGGCCGCCTCGATCAGTCTGCGCTGCACATCACCGTCTATTGTGGACTGACCGGCGGCCGCGGCGCGCAGGGCACGGGCGATGGCCTCGGCGTCCGCGTCCTTCGTGAGGAAGCCCCGCGCACCCGCCTGCAGCGCGCCGAGCACCGACTCGTCGTCGGCGTAGGTTGTCAGCACGACGACCTCGGTCCTCGGATACTCGGCCCGCACCCGCCGGGTCGCCTCGACACCGTCGCACCTGGGCATCCGCAGGTCCACCAGCAGTACGTCCGGATTCTGCTCGGCCACCAGCCGCACGGCAGCTAGCCCGTCCGCGGCGACACCGGCAACCACGACGCCCGGCAGCAGGCCGAGCAGGGTCGCGAGGCCCTCGCGGACCACGGTCTGGTCGTCGGCGAGGACGACGCGCAGCGGGCTCTGCTCCGTCATGCCGGTACCACCAGTCGCACCTGCCATCCGCTGTCGGTCGGTCCGGTGTGCAGTTCACCGCCGATCAGCTCGGCGCGTTCCCGCATCCCGGTCAGACCGTATCCGTCCGGCAGCGGGTCGGCCGCTCGGTGCCCGAGATGGTCGGTGACGGTCAGCTCGGTGTTGCCGTTCCGGTAGGCGAGCAGGACATGGACCGGCGCGCCCGGGGCGTGCTTGCGCGCGTTGCTCAGGGCTTCCTGTGCCGTCCGGTAGAGCGCGTCCTCGGCTGGTCCGGGCAGGTCACGAGGGGTGCCGTCGACGGTCAGCTCGGTCGGTGTGCCGGTCTCGAGGCGTGCGCCGGTGACCAGGTCGGCGATGGCCCGCGCGGCCGGCACCGGGTCCTCGCGCAGCGCCGCCACCGCCCGCCGTGCCTCGGCCAGGCCCTCCGCGGCCAGCCGCTGCGCGCGTCGGACCTGTTCCTGGGCCTGTTCGCTGGCGCCCTCCCTGGCCAGCATCAGCCGGGCACCCTGCAGGTTCAGCGACAGCGCGGACAGCGAGTGGGCGAGCACGTCGTGCACCTCACGGGCGATCCGGGCCCGTTCGGCGAGCGCGGCGGCCTTGGCGTGTTCCTCGCGCGCGGCCTGCGCCCTGGCCAGCGCGAGTTCCATCTGGTCCATCCGTTCCGCGCGGGTCCGGCGGGCGACGGCACCCATCGTGACGGCGAGCAGGATGGCCAGCAGGGCGACCATCGGCACCGGACCGGACCGCTGGCCGAAGCCGGTGATCACGATCCCGACGGCCGCTGCCGCGACCATCCACACCGCCGTTCGCGGCGGGTAGCGGCGGGCCGCCACGCTGGCCAGCAGATAGGGCAGCGGCAACGTCCAGCTCTGCGGGATCGCGATGGTCAGCAGCCCGCCGCCGACGCACATCACCACCAGGCTGGTGATGCCCCACCAGCTGTTCCAGCGCGGGCGGACCACCAGCAGCAGGCCACAGGCCACGATGGCGCCGGCCAGCGAGTAGGCGACCAGGTAGCCACCGGCGATCCGGTACGGCCCGCGGTAGAGCGCGAGCGTGACCAGCGTCAGCGGGATCGGCACGAACAGCCACCAGCGCCGCTCGATGAAGAACTCCTCCATCACCCGGACGAACCGGGGGACCGGCCGAGCCTCAACCATCGGTCGATCCCTTCGTGTCGTCGCCCCTTCGTGGTACCAGGATGCGCCCCGATTGGCCAGGCTGTCATCGACCCTGGGGTGGACCCAGCCCGCTACCACACACCCCCGACAGTTCAGCCACCCCACGCCCCCAGTAGTCCACAACGGACACCATTGTCCACAGGAGACGTCCCGCTCCCGACACGCGACGCCCACAAGGCCGATCGTGGACACATGACATCCAACAACACCCCGCGAATCACCGTGGCCCAGCCGGGCGAACTGCTCGCCTCGATCCCACACCTGCTTGGCTTCCACCCAGCCGAGTCACTGGTGGTGCTTGGCCTGCAAGGGCCATCCGCCGCCACCATAGGTATCGTCCTGCGCGCCGACCTGCCACCACCGTCGCAGGCCCGCGACCTGGCGGAGTATCTGCTGTTGCCGTTGGCACAGCACGATTCCACCGCCATTGCGTTGATCGTGGTCGGCCGCCACAACAGCACAGACGACCTCCCACACCGAGAACTCCTCGCCAGATGCGAGTCGGTCCTCGTCGACGGCGGATTCCCTGTGGTGCACCAACTATGGACACCGAACACCGCGGGCGGCCACCGCTGGTACTGCTACGACGAGGACGACTGCACGGGTGTTCTCGCCGACCCGGCCACCACCCCGTTGGCCGCTGCCGTAGCCGAAGCAGGTCTGACCACCTACGCGTCCCGAGAAGACATCGTGGCCACCCTGCAACCCGAACCAACCGAAACCCTGGCCAGAAGGGCAGCGTCCTTGGACCACCTGACCGACACAACCGAACCCACCAACCCACCATCCGACGACCCGCGATCCGACGACCCGCCACCGGACGACCCGACCCGAGCGAAACTGGGCACGGTCCACGCGGCAATAGCCGCAGCCGCAAAAAAACGCCCCACCCTGACCGACGAAGAAGTGATCCGGTTGGCCGGCGCACTGAGCGACCACCGAGTCCGAGACACCTGCCTGGACTTCGACGCCCTACCAAACCCAGCAGCCGCCGAACGACTATGGACGGCACTCACCCGAGCCACTCCAGCACCGGAACGCGCCGAAGCAGCCTGCCTACTGGCCTTCTCGGCCTACGCCCGAGGCGACGGCGTGCTAGCCGGAATCGCACTAGCAGAAGCA
>DATBCR010000044.1:0-1705 GCA_036270375.1 Pseudonocardiaceae bacterium
GTCGAGTCGACCGCGGAGTACGACGCGCTCGGCCGGCCGACCAGGGTGGTCGAGCCGGACGGCGTGACGTGGCGCCAGGCATACGACGAGCGGGGGAATCTGGTCGCGGTCACCGATCCGACCGGCGCCACCACCGCGTACGACTACGACAAGCACGGCGGGCTGGTCGCGGTGCGGGACGCGCTGGGCAACGTCGTCCGCATCGCGACCGACCCGGCCGGGCTGCCGCTCGCGTTCACCGACGCGACCGGCCGAACCGTCCGGTACCGGCGCGACTTCTGCGGCCGCGTGGTGGAGATCGTCGATCCGGTCGGCGGCAGCACCCGATTCACCTGGACGGTCAGCGGGCAGTTGCGCTCGCGCACCGAGCCGGACGGCACCGTAGAGCAGTGGCACCACGACGGCGAGACCAACGTGGTGGACCACATCGACGCCCTCGGCCAGCGCACGCACACCGAGATCGCGCACTTCGACCTGCCGGTCAGCCGGACCGGGCCGGACGGCGCCCGGCTTGCGTTCCGGTACGACACCGAACTGCGGCTCGCCGCCGTCACCAACCCGCAGGGCCTCGTCTGGCGCTACGAGTACGACGCGGCCGGGAACCTGGTGCGGGAGACCGACTTCGACGGCCGCGTGCTGCGGTACGGCTACGACGCGGCGCGCCGGATGGTGCGACGCACGAACGGCGCGGGCCAGACCGTCGAGTTCACCCTGGACCCGGTCGGCCGGATGGTCGAACGGCGGGCCGGGAACGACGTGACCCGGCTGACCTACGACCCGGCCGACCGGGTGCTCAGCGCCGTCAACGCGGACGCGGACCTGCGCTTCGGTTACGACCCGCGCGGCCTGGTGGTCGCCGAGACCTGCAACGGCCGCACGGTGCGCTCCGAGTACGACGCGATGGGCAGGCGGATCACCCGCACCCTGCCATCGGGCGCGCGCAGCGAATGGACCTACGACGCGGCCGGCGCCCCCACCCAACTGCGCGTCGGCGGTCACGCCCTGGCGATGCGCCGCGACGCCGCGGGCCGTGACATCGGTCGCACCTGGGGTTCGGCCACCATCAGCCAGGACTGGGACCCGGTCGGGCGGCTGGCCGCGCAGACCGTCACCGCGGCATCGGGTGTGGTGCAACAGCGCGAGTACTCCTACCGCGCCGACGGCCTGCCCACCGGGGTACGAGACACGCTGGCCGGTTCGCGGGCGTTCGAACTCGACCGGATGGGCCGGGTCACCACGGTCACCGGCAACGCGGGCGGCCAGACCTGGACCGAGCACTACGGCTACGACACGACCGGCAACATCACCGACGCGCGGTGGCCCGGTGGCGACCCGCTGACCGGTCGGCGTCAGTACGCCGGCACGAAGCTGACCACAGCGGGCACGACCAGCTATGTGCACGACGCGCAGGGCAGGGTGGTCCGGCGTACCGGTCCCGGCCCGGACGGCCGGCCGCTGAACTGGGAGTTCGGCTGGACCGCCGAGGACAGGATGGTCTCGGTGACCACCCCGGACGGGCAGCGCTGGCGCTACCGGTACGACGCGCTGGGCAGGCGGATCGCGAAGCAGCGGCTCGGTCCCGGCGACACGGTCGCGGAGCAGGTGGATTTCACCTGGGACGGCCCGAACCTGGCCGAGGAACATCACCGAACCCCGACCGGGCAGCGGCGGCTGACCAGTTGGGAACTGGAGCCGGGTACCGACC
>DATBCR010000045.1:0-2994 GCA_036270375.1 Pseudonocardiaceae bacterium
CACTCGCCCAGTCGCTGGAGTCCGTGGAGTTCCCGAGAGGACATGTGATCTTCGCGGAAGGGGAGCCCGGCGACCGGCTCTACATCATCCAGTCCGGCAAGGTCAAGCTGGGCCGCAAGTCGCCGGACGGCCGGGAGAACCTGCTGTGGATCGCCGGCCCCGCCGACATGTTCGGCGAGCTGTCGATATTCGACCCCGGCCCGCGCACGTCCAGCGCCACCACGGTCACCGACGTCCGCGCGGTGAGCATGGACCGCGCCATGCTGCGCGAGTGGATCAGCAAGCGC
This sequence comes from Pseudonocardiaceae bacterium, assembly GCA_036270375.1. GTDB lineage: Bacteria > Actinomycetota > Actinomycetes > Mycobacteriales > Pseudonocardiaceae > DATEPR01. The sequence goes on from DATBCR010000045.1 coordinate 288, forward strand.
CCCGAGATCGCCGAGATGCTGCTGCGCGTGATCGCTCGCCGGCTGCGCCGCACCAACAACATGCTGGCCGAACTGATCTTCACCGACGTGCCCGGCCGGGTGGCAAGGGCGCTGCTGCAGTTCGCACAGCGGTTCGGCAGCCAGGAGGCCGGGCTGCTGCGAGTCACGCACGACCTGACGCAGGAGGAGATCGCCCAGTTCGTCGGCGCGTCCCGGGAGACCGTGAACAAGGCGCTGGCCGACTTCGCGCACCGAGGCTGGCTGCGGCTTGAGGGCAAGAGCGTGCTGATCCTCGACCCGGAGCGACTGGCCCGCCGGGCCCGCTGAGCCGTTACCGAGCGTACGAAAAGGGCCGGGCGCCACCCCCGACGTGGCGCACCGGCCCTTTTCATGCGCGCGGCCCAATCCCCGAAACGTCCGCGCGCTACCCCACCCTTCGGCACGGGCCCCGAACCCGCCACCGCAGGGAGTCAGCGAAGTATTACCCCGCTGCGCGCAGCTTGACACACGGGCATCGAATCGAACGACTTCTTTCACCCTTCCGGCGCGCGGAACACCCGGTGAGCGGCAGGTTTTCACCTGTCGATAGTCGTCCTGTTATCGGACCGACATCGTTGTCAGGGGTGCGTCGTAGGGTGCGCGATATGGATCTCACCGCTGCCACCGCCGACCTGACCGGTGCCGCCGCCGACGTGGCCCGGCTCCTGCCCGCGCGGGCGCCCGACCCGGTGCTGTCGGGCGTGCTGCTGGTCGCGGACGCGGGTGGGGTCACCGTGTCGGGCACCGACCGGGAGCGGACGGCCGCGCTGCACCGCCCAGCCATGGTGCACACGCCGGGGACGGTGCTGGTGCCGGGCCGTCCGTTGGCGGAAACCTTGCGGGCATTGGATGTGCCGGAGGTTCGGCTGGTGGTGGAGGGGTCGCGGCTGGCCGTGCGGACGCCGCGCGGGCGGTTCGCGTTGCCGATCATGGACGTCGACCTGCATCCCGGGGCGCCGGCAGTGCCCGCGTTGACGGGCCGGGCCGCCGGTCGGCCGTTGCTGCGGGCGTTCGTCGCGGTGGCCGGGGCCGCTTCGCGGGACGACGCGTTACCGCTGTTCAGCGGGGTGCGGGTGCGGGCGATCGGCGGGTCGCTGCGGCTGGCCGCGACGGACCGCTACCGGTTGGCCATCGCGGAGCTGCCGTGGCGGCCGGCCGGCGACGGTCTGGACGTGCTGATTCCGGCGACCCTTGCGACCGAGATCGCCCGGCAGGCGGCCGGCGCGGCGGAGTTGGCGCTGCACGCGAACACCGATCGGGCGGCGGTCGCGTGGGGTGATTCCGTGGTGGGCACGGCGTTGCTGGCCACGCCGTTCCCGGACGAGGAGCGCTACCTCGGCACCACAGGCGACGCCAGGGTGGTGGTGGCCGCGGACGCGCTGTACGGCGCGGTCCGCCGGGTCGGGCTGTACGCGGACGGTCGGGGCGCGATCGGCCTCGAACTGGGTGACGGCGAGGTCCGGGTACGCGGTGGCGGCGCGGATGTGGGCGAGGCGGACGAGTCGGTGAAGGCGACTGTCACCGGGCAGTTGAGACAGGCGTACCAGGTCCGCTATCTCGTCGACGGGTTACGCACGTTCGTCGGACAGCGAATCAACGTGGACATCAAGACAGGCCTGCGGTCCACCGTGCTGACGGCGGCGGAGCCGGATCCGGACGGGCTCGTGCTGCACTACGTGGTGATGCCCATGCTGCCGGCCTAGTTCCGTAGGTACTCGAGCTGCGCGCGGACCGACCACTCGGCGGCCGGCCACAGCGCGCGGTCGACGTCGGCGTACACCGTCTCGACGACCTGACGAGCCGTGGCGTCCTGGCCGAGCTGGGCCAGCGCGGCCCGGATCTGGTCGAGGCGCTGCTCGCGGTGCGCCAGGTACGCCCGTGCGGCCTCGCCCGCGTCCGGGAGTTCCGGGCCGTGACCCGGCAGCACGGCGGTGCCCGGTGCCAGATCGGCCAGGACGCGGAGCGATTCGAGGTAGTCGGCGAGGCGGCCGTCCGGGTGCGCGACCACGGTCGTCCCCCGGCCCAGCACGGTGTCACCGGTCAGCACGGCGTCGCCGCCCTCGTCGGTGATGAGGAAGCACAGCGAGTCGGCGGTGTGGCCGGGGGTGGCCAGTACGCGGATGTCCAGGTCCGCTGCCCGCACGATGTCACCGCCGCGCAGCCCGTCGCCAAGCGCGCGCACCGGCACGCCGCCGGCCAGGTCGGCGAACCGGGCTGCGCCATCGGCGTGGTCGGGGTGGCCGTGCGTGAGCAGGATCTCGGTGACCGGCCCGCAGGCCAGCACCCGGCGCAGGTGGGTCTCGTCGTCGGGGCCCGGATCGACCACGACACACCCGGTCGAGCCCGTTGCCCGCAGCACCCAGGTGTTGGTGCCCTCCAACGTCATGACGGACGGGTTCTCCGCCAGCAGCACCGAAGCGCTTGCGGTGACCGGCCGCAGAACGCCGTACGCCGGGTGACTCAGTCCAGATTGTTCGCTCACGGCCTCTCCAACCGGTCGCCAGGCTGGGCGTCCAGGTGCGCGGACGCTCCGTCGTAGCGCGGGTCGCCGGGCAGCACGACCCGGAGTAGGCCGTCCTCGCGGATCACCTTCGGCATCACCTTGCCGATGTCTCGCGACACCGCCATCGCGGCCGCCACCGAGTCGGACTCGGCCAGGTCGGACAGG
>DATBCR010000046.1:0-10547 GCA_036270375.1 Pseudonocardiaceae bacterium
GTTTAGGTCGCGGTTCATGTGGACGGCTGCGTTCGTTGGAGCGTGGGCCGTCACTGCGGACATGCTCGGTGTGGGACTACCGGCTGTGGGTGCCTAGCTTTCCGCCATGCCGTCCTGGGCTCCGTGTACAGCTGCGGCCACCGCTAGGGCGGGGGCGGCGAGCGCTGGGTCGTCGTCGTCAAGGGGCATGTCGGGGTGGGGGTCGTTGCGGCTGCGTAGGCGTTGGGAGATCACCTGGCTGATGCCGTCGCCTCGCATGCTGACGCCGTACAGGGCGTCGGCGATCTCCATCGTGGGCTTCTGGTGGGTGATGATGATCAACTGGGACGATACCCGCAGCTGGTCGAGCAGGCTGATCAGCCTGTGCAGGTTGGTGTCGTCCAGTGCTGCCTCTACCTCGTCCAGTACGTAGAACGGGGACGGGCGGGCGCGGAAGATCGCTACCAGCATGGCCACCGCTACCAATGACTTCTCGCCGCCGGACAACAACGACAACCGCTTGACCTTCTTGCCCGGTGGTCTGGCCTCGACGTCTACGCCGGTGGTCAGCATGTCGTCCGGTTCCGTCAGGATCATCCTGCCTTCGCCGCCGGGGAACAGTGTGCTGAACACGATCTCGAACTCTCTGGCCACGTCCGTGTAAGCCGCCGCGAAGACCTCGAGGATCTTCTCGTCCACCTCCTTGACGACCGTGAGCAGGTCGCGGCGGGTCGCCTTCAGGTCCTCCAACTGGGTGGACAGGAACTTGTAGCGCTCCTCCAGTGCGGCGAACTCCTCCAGCGCCAACGGGTTCACGCGGCCGAGGGTGGCCAGGTCGCGTTCGGCGCGCTTGGCCCGTCGTGCCTGGGTGTCGCGGTCGAACGGGGACGGCTGTGGCTGGCTGACCTGCTCGCCGCGCTCCTTTGCCGCCTCGTACTCGGCCATCTCCAGCGGGCTCGGCGGGACCGGGGCCTCGGGGCCGTACTCGGTGACCAGATCGTCCAGACCGATACCGAAGTCCTCGGCGATCTTGGATTCCAACTGCTCCAGACGCAGCCGCTGTTCGGCGCGCAGTACCTCGTCGCGGTGGACGGCGTCGGTCAGCTTCTCCAGTTCCGTGCCCAGTTCGCGGACCCGGTTTCGGACCTGCGTCAGTGCGGTCTCGCGGCCGGTTCTGGCTGCCTGTGCCACATCCCGCTGTTGGGCGGCCAGCCTCAATGATAGTGCGATGCGTTCCAGGGCCAACTCGCCGCACTGGACGACGGCATTGGCCACGGCGGCACCCCGGATGCGAGCCGCCCGCGCCCTGGTGGCCAGTTCCCGTGCCTCACGTTCTGCCCTGGCCGCCCGCCGCAGCGATTCCGCCTTGCCCTGTAGGGATCTTGCGCGTTCCTCGGCGGTGCGCAGCGCCAGGCGGGCTTCGACCTCGTACTGCCTGGCCGTGGCCAACTCGGTGGACGCCTGGTCGCGTTCCGTGGTGTCCGGCTCGTTGTCGACGGACTCGGCCTGCGCGGTGGCGAGCCGTTCCTCCAACTCGGCCAGGCGGGCGATGCCCTCCTCGCGGGACTGTTCGACCTTCTCCCGTTGCGTGCGGGCGCGGTCGGACTCGGCTTGGGCCGACGTCGCGGCCTGGCGCAGGCGGGTCAAGCGTTCCGTCGACCTTGCCTTGCGGACCTTGGCCTCGGTGAGCAGGTCCTTTGCCTGGCCGACCTCGTCGCGGCGGGCCTGCTGTTCGGCCTTCGCGCCGGCCAGTGCGGCGCCCGCGTGCTGCAAAGCCCGTTGCGCGGCAATGAGTTTGTCGTTGGCTTCGTCGACCGCTGCCTGGACCTCGATCACGCTCTGGCTGCGGCCGGAACCGCCGACGGCCCAGTCGGCGCCGAGTAGGTCGCCCTCGGTGGTGACGGCGCGGAGGCCGGGGTGGGTGGCGACGAGGGTGCGCGCGGTGGCCAGGCAGTCGACGACGGCCATCCTGTCCAGAGCCCTTGCCACGGCGGGACGGAGCGGGTCCGGGGCCTGGACCAGGTCGATCGCCCAGTCGGCGCCGGGCGGCAGGGTCGGCCAGTGGTCGCGTTCGCAGGTCCCCGTCCCACCGATCAGCAGGCCCGCGCGGCCGGCGTCGTTGCCGCGCAACAGTTCCAGGGCGGCTACCGCGTCATCGCCGGTGGCCACCGCGACCGCGTCGGCGACCGGGCCGAGTGCGGCGGCCAGCGCCACCTCGGCGCCCGGGCGGACGGTCAGCAGGGCGGCCACCGAGCCGAGCAGGCCCGGCAGGCGGTCGGTGGCGGCGAGCAGGGCGCCCGCGCCGTCGCGGCGGGTCAGGCCGAGGGACAGGGCGTCCACCCTGGCCTGCCAGGACGCGATGTCCTTCTCCGCCTGGCGTTCGGCCTTCGCCAGTTCGTCCACGCGGGCGGTTGCCGCTTCGCTGGCCCGCACTACGCGGTGGTGGCGTTCGGCCAGGTCGGAGTCGTCGGACTCCTCGCTGTCGGTGATCTCCTGGGCCTCGGCCAGTTCGTACGCGGCGAGTTCGGCGCGTTCGCCGGCCTCGGTGAGCACGTAGGAGAGGCGTTCGATCTCCTCGGCGGTGGCGTTCGTCTTGCTGCGCAACGCTTCCACCTGGCCGGCGAGGCGGGCGAGGCCCTCGCGGCGGTCGGCGACGGCCCGGACGGCGGCCATGTGCGCGCGTTCGGCCATGGCGACGGCCTGTTCCAGGACGGAGCGGCGTTCAGCGGCCTCGGCGAGCAGGTAGCGGGCCTCGTCGACCTCGGCGAGGAGTTCGGCCTCGCGGATCGCGGCGTGTTCGGCCTCGGCTTCGAGCTGCTCCGGGTCTCGGCCGCCGGTGGGGGCGCTGACCTCGGTTGACAGGTGTCGGGCGCGTTCGATCGCGAGGCGGACCGTGCCGCGCAGACGTTCCTCCAACGCCGACAACCGGTACCAGGTGTCCGCTGCGGCGGCGAGTTTCGGGGCATCAGCGGCGAGCAGTTCTTCCAGGTCGTTCTGCTCGGCCTGGGCCAGTTGCAGGGCCTGTTCGACCTCGGCGCGGCGGGCGCGGGCCGCGGACTCGTCCGCCTCTTCCTTGTGCAGTTCGCTGCGCTGGCTGACCAGGTCGAACGCGTGCAGGCGCAGGCGGGCGTCGCGGAGTTCGGCCTGCACGGCCTGGGCCTTGCGGGCGATCTCGGCCTGCTTGCCGAGGGGTTTGAGCTGGCGGCGAAGTTCGCCGGTCAGGTCGGTCAGGCGGGTCAGGTTGGCCTGCATCGCGTCCAGCTTGCGGAGCGCCTTCTCCTTGCGCTTGCGGTGCTTGAGGACGCCCGCGGCCTCCTCGATGAACGCTCGGCGGCCTTCCGGCTTGGATTCGAGGATCGCGCCGAGCTGGCCCTGGCCGACGATGACGTGCATCTCGCGGCCGATGCCCGAGTCGGACAGCAGTTCCTGGACGTCCATCAGCCGGCACGGGGTGCCGTTGATCTCGTACTCGCTCGCGCCGTCGCGGAACATCCGGCGGGTGAGGGACACCTCGGTGAAGTCGATCGGCAGCGCGCCGTCTGAGTTGTCGACGGTCAGGGTCACCTCGGCACGGCCGAGCGGGGCGCGGCCCGCGGTGCCGGCGAAGATGACGTCCTCCATCTTGCCGCCGCGCAGCGCCTTGGCGCCCTGCTCGCCCATCACCCAGGAGAGTGCGTCCAGCACGTTGGACTTGCCGGAACCGTTCGGGCCGACCACGCAGGTGATGCCCGGTTCGAAGCGCAGCGTGGTAGCCGAGGCGAAGGACTTGAATCCCTTCAGCGTCAGGCTCTTGAGGTGCATGTGCGCTTGGTCCTCCCACCAATCCGTCCGGTCGAGGGTACCGGTCCGACCAGGTCAACGGTGGGAGGTGGCGCCCTTCGTCACAGGGGGCGGCGATGTCGGTCTCACTCGTCCGGGTGAGAACAACGAGGTGGTTACCGCTCTGTGAAACCGGTCAGGCCGCCTCTGGAGGGTGTCCAGGTCTCGACGACTGTAACCACCGTGCCCGGCGTGTCGGGCGAGCGGAGGGTGGACAGCAGAGCTTCGCACTTGGCTCTCGGGCCTTCGGCGACGACCTCGACGCGGCCGTCCGGCAGGTTGCGGGCGCTGCCGGTGAGGCCGAGGGCCAGGGCGCGGCTTCTGGTCCACCATCGGAATCCGACGCCTTGGACGTGGCCGTGCACCCATGCGGTCAGTCGGATGTCGTCCGTCACGGTGGTCATCGTGCCCTGGGGTGGTCATCGTGCCTGGTCGCGGGACCCTCTTGGCGTCACCCGTTCGGCCGACACCCGGAGGGTGGTACGGTGCCGCTCCGTGAGCGGGTCACGGCGCGGTAACGCGTCAGTCCGAGTCAGTCTTGTGGCGGTGGTTGTGGGTGCCGTCGTGGCCGCCTGCGTGACCATGGCGGGCCGGTTGGGCACGGAGACGGCGCCGGTCGCGGATGTGGTGACCGTGCGGCCGCCGAACATGGTCGCGGTGACCGGGGTGGTCACGACCGGTGGGGTGGCCGGGCGGCTCACGAGTGTCGTGGCAATGCCCCTGACGACTGTTGTCGTGTCGACTACTACCACCACGGTCGCCACTACTACTTCTGCTCCGCCGCCGAGTCCGGTTCAGGTGGTGTTCGCGCTGGTCAATCAGGCTCGGGCGCAGGCAGGGTGCAAGGCGTTGATCGATGATCCCCGGTTGGATGCGGCGGCGCAGCAACACAGTGACGATATGTCGTCGCGCGACTACTTCTCGCATACGACACCGGAGGGCGTGACGTTCGACAAGCGTGAGTTGGCGGCCGGGTATCCCGGCCCTGGCGGGGAGAACATCGCGCAGGGGCAGACGAGTGCGCAGCAGGTGATGACGGCCTGGATGAATTCGTCCGGGCATCGGGCGAACATCCTGAACTGCAGTTTCGTGGCTATCGGGGTTGGGCTCAACACCAATCGGTGGTACTGGACGCAGGACTTCGGTCGATGATCGACTTTCGGTAGGGCAGACTGCACCCCGCAACGATGTCTTTGGTCAGGGAGTGAGTTGTGACGGAAACGGGCGATCAGGGCCATAGTGCGCATATTGCGCCGCCGGCTGATAGTCGGGCCAAGTCGCGGGCTCTGGTTGTGCTGGCCGGGTCTGGGGTCGCCTTGGCGACCGTGCTGGCCACCGTGGCGACGTTGACCGCGTCCAACTCGGCAAGTCCGCCGGCTGGGCCTGGGTTGGATGTGCCCACGGTGGGCGGGTTGAGTTCCAGTTCCAACTCGTCGGTTGTGTTGTTACCTACCACCGGGGTGACGACGGTGCCCACGACGCCAACGACTACTCAGCCTGGGATGCCGACCACGACGCGGCGTCGGGTGATCACTACGACCAGTGGGCCGCACGGTATTACGACGGTCACCGTTCCCCCGCCGCCTCCGCCGCCGACCACTACCACTCGTGTCACGACGACTACACCACCGCCGCCCACGACCACCACTGCACCAACCACCACGACATCGCCATAATGATCATGTTTCGAAGCGGTAGCCCATGCCTGGTTCTGTGAGTAGGTGTTTTGGTTGAGCTGGTTCGCGTTCCAGTTTGCGGCGTAGTTGGGCCAGGTAGACGCGTAGGTAGTGGGATTCGGTCGCGTATGCCGGGCCCCATACGTCTTGTAGCAGTTGTTTCTGGGCTACCAGTCTGCCTCTGTTCCGGACCAACACTTCCAGCACGCCCCATTCGGTTGGGGTCAGATGGACTTCGGAGCCGTCCTTGCGGACCTTCTTGGCTACCAGGTCGACCGTGAACGAGGATGTCTCGACAATGGCCTCCTCGCCCTCCCCCGCGGTGGTTGTCGATCTGCGTACGGCCGCGCGTAGGCGGGCCAGTAGTTCGTCCATGCCGAACGGCTTGGTGACGTAGTCGTCGGCTCCCGCGTCCAGCGCCTGTACCTTGTCGCCGGAGTCGGTTCTGGCTGACAGGACGATGATGGGGACTGTCGACCAGCCTCGTAGGCCCGCTATTACGTCCGTGCCGTCCAGGTCGGGTAGGCCGAGGTCGAGGACCACCACGTCCGGCTTGCCGTCTACGGCTGCCCTGAGTGCCGCTGCGCCGTCTTGGGCCGTGAGGACGTGGTAGCCGCGTGCTGACAGGTTTATCCGCAGTGCGCGCAGGATTTGTGGTTCGTCGTCCACTACCAGGACCTTGGTGGCGGGTGTGGTGGTCATGCTGTTTCCTCCCGTACCAACGGTAGTGAGATCACCACTGTCAGGCCGCCGCCTGGGGTGTCCTCCGCGCGTATCGTGCCGCCCATCGCCTCGGTGAAACCTTTGGCGACCGACAGGCCGAGCCCTACGCCTGTTGTCGGGTCGCGGTCGCCGAGGCGTTGGAACGGGGCGAATACGGCCGTGTCCGCGTTCTTTGGCAGGCCTCGGCCGTGGTCGACCACTCGTAGTTCCACCTGGCCGCCGTATGCGCTGCCGCGGACGGCCACCGGTGGTTCCGTTGCGGTTGGGCGTGTTGTGGCGCCGCCGTGGCGCAAGGCGTTGTCCACCACGTTGGCCACCACCCGTTCCAGTAGGCCAACGTCCGCCAGTACGGCTGGTAGGTGTTCGTCGACTTCCACCTGGATCTGGCGGCTGTCGTCAAGGCCGGACAAGGCCAGTGCGACGACCTCGTCGTAGCCGACGGGGCGCATTTTCGGTTCCACGGCGCCGGTTGCCAGGCGGGACGAGTCAAGCAGGTTGCCGACGAGGCTGGTCAGGCGGTCGGCTGATTCCTCAACCGTGGCAAGGAGTTCCTTGGTGTCCTGTTCGGACAGTCGCAGTTCCGGGTCGCGCAGGCTGCCTGCCGCCGCCTTGATCGACGTGAGTGGGGTGCGCAGGTCGTGGCCTACGGCGGACAGCAGCGCCGTGCGCAGCTCGGTGGTCTCGGCGCGGCGGCGGGCGGCGGCGGTCTGGTCGGTCATGCGTTGTTGGCGCAGGGCGAGCAGGGCCTGGCCGGCGGCGGCTTCCAGGGCCCGCCGGTCGGTGGCCGGCAGTGCGCGGCCTCGAATTGCCAGGTGCACGTCGGGGGTGACGGGTACGTCCACGTCGGCCCCGTCCGGGTCGTCGCACGGTTGTGGGCCTACGCATGCGACCGGTTGCCATTCCGTGCCGTCGCGTTCCAGCAGGGCCACCGACGTCAGGCCGAAGTTCTCCTGTACCTGGGTCAGCAGGCGGACCAGGGGTTGGGGGTGGGTCAGGACGGTTCGCGCGTAAGAGGCAAGCAGTGCGGCTTCGGTTCTCGCCTGTGCGGCCTGGGTCGCGCGCCGGGCCGCCCTGTCCACGACCAGAGCGACCAGGACGGCCACCACCATCATGGTGACCAGGGTGACCAGGTTCTCCGGGGTCGCGATGCTGAGTGTGTGCAGGGGCGGTACGAAGAAGTAGTTCAGCAGCATGCCGCCAAGCACCGCCGAGACGACCGCCGGGCCGAGGCCGCCGACCAGGGCCACCGCCACCGATGCCAGTACGAAACCGGCCGCGTTGGTCGAGATGTCCAGGGCCGTGTCCAGGAGCAGGCCGGCACCGGTCACCGCAGCCGGCAGCAGCACGGCTAACAGCCAGCCGTACATCCGCCGCCGCATGGCCAGGGGGCTGCGTTCCAGGCGCATCCCGGCGCCGTGCGCCGCTTCGCCGTGGGTGACCATGTGTACGTCGATCGGGCCGGACTCCTGGACGACCGTGGCGCCGATGCCCTCGCTGACCACTCTGGCCAGCCGGGGCCGCCGGGACGTGCCGAGTACGAGTTGGGTGGCATTGACACCGCGTGCGAAGTCCAGCAGTGCCACGGCGACATCCTCGCCGACGACCGTGTGGTACGTGGCGCCGACATCCTCGGCCAGTTTCCGGCAACGGGCCACGGCGTCGGGTGGCGCGCCTGCCAGGCCGTCGCCGCGCAGGACGTGCACGACCATGAGTTCGGCGCCGGCTCGGTTGGCGATGCGGCGGGCTCGGCGGATCAGGGTTTCGCTTTCCGGGCCTGCTGTGATGGAGACCACGACGCGTTCGCGGGTTTCCCAGGTGTCGGTGATCTTCTGTTCGGCTCGGTAGCGTTGCAGTGCCACGTCGACCTGGTCGGCAAGCCACAGTAGGGCCAGTTCGCGCAGGGCCGTGAGGTTGCCGACGCGGAAGTAGTTGCTGAGGGCGGCGTCGATGCGGTGGGCAGGGTAGACGTTGCCGTGGGCGAGGCGGCGGCGCAGTGCTTCCGGGGTGATGTCGACCAGTTCGATCTGTTCGGCCTTGCGGACGACTTCGTCGGGCACGGTTTCCTGTTGGGGTACGCCGGTGATGCGTTGGACGACGTCGTTGAGGCTTTCCAGGTGTTGCACGTTGACGGTGGACAGGACGTCGATGCCGGCGGCGAGCAGTTCGTCGATGTCCTGCCAGCGTTTGGGGTTGTGGGAGCCGGGGATGTTGGTGTGGGCGAGTTCGTCGATGACGGCGACTTCGGGTGTGCGGGCGAGGATGGCGTCGACGTCCAGTTCGGTGAAGTCGTGGCCGCGGTGGGTCATTCGCTTGCGGGGGACGGTTTCCAGGCCGGTGACCAGTTCCGCGGTCTTCTGCCGGCCGTGGGTTTCGACAAGGCCGATGACGACGTCGGCGCCGCGCTCGGCCCGGCGGCGGGCTTCGCCGAGCATGGCGAAGGTCTTTCCGACGCCGGGGGCGGCGCCGAGGTAGATGCGCAGTTGGCCGCGCCGGGGCCGGTGGGTGCCAGCCACGGCCGCCCTTGTCACTGTTTCGTCGCCGGTCACGTACCCAGTCTGCGCCTGTTCGTGCTCGTCCACGCGGCATGCCCCGGTTGCCCGGTTGACCGGATTAGTTTCATTAGCTATCAATGTACTTAGCTCTAGCGTAACGAGGCGAACACACGAGGGAGTGAGCACTATGTGCGGTATCACCGGTTGGGTGGCGTTCGACCGGGATCTGACCCGCGAGCAGGTCACGCTGGACGAGATGACCGAGACGATGGCGTGTCGCGGCCCGGACGACCGGGGCACCTGGAGCGCCCGGCACGCCGCGCTCGGCCACCGGCGACTCGCCGTCATCGACATCGACGGCGGCACCCAGCCGATGTCCCTCGACACCCCCAACGGCCCGCTCGCGATGGTCTACAGCGGCGAGACGTACAACTACACCGAGCTGCGGGACGAACTGCGTAAGCGCGGGCACCGGTTCCGGACCGAGAGCGACACCGAGGTCGTGCTACACGGCTACCTGGAGTGGGGCGCCTCGGTGGCCGAACACCTCAACGGCATGTACGCCTTCGCCATCTGGGACGCGCGGGACGAGAAACTCGTCATGGTCCGCGACCGCATGGGCATCAAGCCGTTCTACTACTACCCCACCCCGAACGGTGTCCTTTTCGGCTCCGAGCCCAAGGCGATCCTGGCGAATCCGTTGGCGGCGCGGGAGATCGACCCGGACGGCCTGCGGGAGCTGTTCATGTTCAGCAAGACCCCGGGTGCCGCGGTCTGGTCCGGGATGCGCGAGGTCGTGCCGGGCACGGTCGTCACGGTCGACCACAACGGCCTGCGCGAACACGTCTACTGGCAGCTGACGAGCCGGCCGCACCCCGACGACACCGACACCACGGTGGCCACCGTGCGCGAACTGCTCGACGACATCGTCCGCCGGCAGCTGGTCGCCGACGTGCCGCGTTGTGTCCTGCTGTCCGGCGGTCTGGACTCCAGCGCACTCACCGCCCTTGCCGCGCAACAGCTCGGTGCGGTGGGCGAGACGGTGCGCAGCTTCGCGGTCGACTTCGTGGGGCAGACGGAGAACTTCGTCGCCGACGAGATGCGGCCGACGCCGGACGGGCCGTTCGTGCACGACGTCGCCGAGCACGTGTCCTCGCAGCACATGGACATCGTGCTGGACCACACCACGCTGGCCGACCCCGAGGTGCGCCGCATCGTGCTCACCGCACGGGACATGCCGCTCGGCCTCGGCGACCTGGATGCCTCGCTGTACCTGCTGTTCAAGGCCATTCGGGAGCACTCGACGGTGGCGCTGTCCGGCGAGAGCGCGGACGAGGTGTTCGGCGGCTACCGGTGGTTCCACCAGCCGGAGGTGCAGCGGGCCGACATGTTCCCGTGGATCGCGTCAGCGATGACCGCCGACATGACCGAACGGCCGCGCGCCATCATCGAGCCGGGCCTGATGTCCACATTGGACCTGATGTCGTATCTCAATGACAGCTATGCGAAAGCGGTCGCCGAGGTCGAACCGCTGGCGGAGGAATCCGAGCACGAGCGCCGGATGCGGGTGATCTGCTACCTGCACCTGACCCGGTTCGTGCGGATGCTGCTGGACCGGAAGGACCGGATGAGCATGGCGGTCGGCCTCGAGGTCCGGGTGCCGTTCTGCGACCACCGTCTCGTCGAGTACGTCTACAACACGCCGTGGTCGATGAAGACGTTCGACGGGCGGGAGAAAAGCCTGCTGCGCGCGGCGGTCCGGGACGTGCTGCCGAAGTCGGTGGCGGAACGGGTAAAAAGCCCGTATCCGTCCACGCAGGACCCGCAGTACCCGTTGGCGTTGCAGCAGCAGGGCAAG
>DATBCR010000047.1:0-2901 GCA_036270375.1 Pseudonocardiaceae bacterium
CCAGCATCACCGCGACCGGCACGTGCCACGCCGCGATGCGGGCCGGTGTCGACGGCTACGTCGCCAAGACGGCCCCGCCGGACCGGTTGGCCGCCGCGGTGCGCGCGGTCGCCGCCGGAATCCGTTTCGTCGACTTCGACCTCGATCTGGCCGACGAGTCGGCCGGTTCGCCCGTGACACCGCTGACCGCACGGGAACGCCGGGTGCTCAGCGCGGTGTCGCACGGCCGCTCGGTCAAGGAGATCTGTGCGACCGTCGGCCTCTCCCAGGAGATCGTCGGCATCGTGATGTGCACGCTGCTGGCGAAGACCGGCGGGCAGGACCGGTTGGAGGCGGCGGCGATCGCCACCGACCGAGGGTGGATATAGGTCGAGGTTCGGCATACCTTGCGGTTGACGGTTGACAGCACGACTACGACTGGAGACCCGCGCCCGGCTCGCAGCCGTGGTGGGGGAAGTGGGGTCAGATGACTTCGGTGGGCACGGCGCATTCCGACAACACCCCGATCCGGCAGGTCCGGCGCTGGGTCTTCGGACGGAACAGGGGCGCCGCCGACGCCCCGAGCCATGTGGTCGCCATCCTGTGCCTGCTCGGCCTCGCGGGCTACGGCCTGCTGGTGGCCAGCGTGTCGGTCGGCACCGTGCCGGACTACAAGAACCCTGCGCTGCGGGTGTTCGCGCTGGTCGGCTGGCTGATCTGGGCAGGAAGCTACGTCTGGTCGGTGGTGTGGGTGCTGCGCGGCCGGCGGCACGACCGGGCCATCCAGATCGTGTCCATCGTGGCGCTGTTCTGGTCGGTCGTGCTGTTCGCGGTGATCGGCCAGAACTACGCGGCACCCGCGGCGCTGAGCTTCTCGGTGATGGTGCTGTGCCTGTCCGGCCGGGCGCGCGGCATCGCGACCACCGCGTTCGTGTTGCTGTATTTCGCTGTCACCGCCCGCGAGTTCCACACCGTGCCGGACATCAAGCGCAATTTCCTCGATTTCGGACTGTCCGCGCTGATCTTCTATTCCATTCCCCGGCTGGTGATCTTCGCCGGCGAACTCGAGGACACCAAGTCGGAGCTGGCCCAGCTTGCGGTCAGCGAACAGCGGCTGCGCTGGGCACGCGACCTGCACGACACGCTCGGCCACGGGCTGTCCGTCGTCGTGCTGAAACTGGAACTGGTCGAGCGCCTGAGCGCGAAGGACCCGGCACGCGCCATCAGCGAGCTGCGGGACGCCAGAACCCTGGTGCGCGAGTCGATCGGCGAGATGCAGACGGTGGTCGCCGGCATGCGGGACGTGTCGCTGCGCGGTGAGATCGCCAACGCGTGCACCATCCTCAACTCGGCCGGGGTGCGCACCACGACCGAGATCGTGCCGGTGGTGCTGGACAACCAGGTGGCCGAGGCACTTGCCTGGATCGTCCGCGAGGGCTCGACGAACGTGCTGCGGCACAGCAACTCGACGCACTGCGACATCAGCCTGCGGGTGGACCGCGGCCGCGCCGTGCTGACGCTGACGAACGACGGGCCGGCGATCAAGGTGACGAGGGCGCCGTCCGGCGGGCACGGCATCCGAGGCATGCGTGAGCGCCTGAACACGCTGGGTGGCCGCCTCACCGCGAAGTCCGAAAAGGACGGTGGGTTCGTGTTGGAGGCGAGCGTGCCGCTGCCGAGCCGGGCCGCGAGCCAGCCGACCGACCAGCCCGTGATCGGCCCACCGGCGGCGAGCGCGGACCAGCCGACCGCCGCGGAGGTCGAACGTTGACCGACCGAACGGACCCGCCCCCGGCCGGCCGTACCGCGGTGATCCGGGTCTTCCTGGCTGAGGACCAGGTGATGATCAGGTCCGCGCTGGTGTCCCTGATCGAGCTGGAATGCGATCTCGAGGTGGTCGGCGTCGCGGGCCGGGGCGACCAGGCGGTCGAGCGGATCGTCGAGCTGAAGCCGGACGTGGCCGTGCTGGACATCGACATGCCCGGCCTGGACGGCCTAGCCGCGGCCGCACAGCTTGCCGAACGGGTACCGAGGTGCGCCGCGCTGATCCTGACCGCGCTGAACAAGCCGGGCATGCTGCAGCGCGCCCTGCAGGCCAACGCGCGCGGGTTCGTCGTGAAGCACGCGCCGGCCGAGCAGTTGCTGGCCGCGATCCGCGGTGTCGCGGCCGGCCAGCGCGTCTTCGACCCGACGTTGGCTGTTGCCGCACTCGAGGCGGACATTCCCGTGACACAGCGGGAACTGGACGTGGTCCGGCTGGTCGCGGAGGGCGCGTCGGCACGGGAGATCGCCGGCAAGCTGTTCCTGTCCGAGGGGACCGTGCGCAACTACACGTCCAGCCTGATCAACAAGTGCGGCGCGCGCAACCGGGTGGACCTGGTGCGGATCGCGTTCGACCGGGGCTGGCTGTAGCACTGGGATCCGCCACCCGATCCGCCACCCGATCGGGCAGCCGGGAGTATGGCCGTGGGCCGCCTCGTTTGGGCAGTATGTCGACATGCCTCATATCTCCGTTCCGCAGGGCCTGCCCGGTATCACCGGCCTGATGGCCTTCCGCCCGGACACCGCGCGCCCGCTCAGCGAGTTCGCCGAGCAGCTCATGCGTGGCCCGTCCCCGCTGTCCCAGGGTGAACGCGAACTGATCGCGGCCCGCGTGTCGGACGGCAACGACTGCCACTTCTGCATGAGTTCGCATGCCGCCGCCGCCCGGCACGCCCTGCCCGACGACGGGTCCCTGTTCGCCGCGATCTGCGTGGACATCGACACCGCGCCGCTGAGCGAACGGATGCGCGCATTGTTGACGATCGCGGACAAGGTCCGGGTCGGCGGCCGCACCGTCACCGCGGACGACAACGCGGCGGCACGCGCGGCCGGCCACGACGACGAAGCGATTCACGACGCCGTGCTGGTGGCGGCGGCGTT
>DATBCR010000048.1:0-11684 GCA_036270375.1 Pseudonocardiaceae bacterium
CGTCCTCGATGTCCACATCGGACGGTTCGGCCAGCCCGGGCAGCCCGCGCAGCACGCCGACGGCCCGCTCCGCGTCGTCCACCCGGAACGACGTCTCGCCGCCACCGCCGACGATCTCCCGGACGTCGCCGGCAGCCACCAACCGGCCCTGGTGCATCACCACCACGTGCGTGCACGTCTGCTCGACCTCGGTGAGCAGGTGGCTGGACACCAGCACGGTCCGGCCGCCGGCCGCGTAGCCGCGCAGCACGTCCCGCATGTCGCGGATCTGCGGCGGGTCGAGGCCGTTCGTCGGTTCGTCCAGCACCAGCAGGTCCGGCAGGCCGAGCATGGCCTGCGCGATGGCCAGCCGCTGCCGCATGCCCTGGCTGTACGTGCCGACTTTGCGCCGGATCGCGTCCCCGAGCCCCGCGATCTCCAGTGCTTCGTCGAACCGCGCCTGTTCGGGCGGCCGTCCGGTGGCGGCCCAGTAGAGCCGCAGGTTCGCCATACCGGACAGGTGCGGCAGGAACCCGGCGCCCTCGACGAACGAGCCGATCCGGGACAGCACCGGCGATCCCGGCCCGACCAGATGCCCGAACACCCGGATCGACCCGGCGGACGGGTGCACGAGGCCCATCATCATCCGCAGTACCGTCGTCTTGCCGGCACCGTTCGGCCCGAGCAGCCCGACGACCTGGCCGCGCGTCACGCGGAACGACAGGTCGTCCGCCGCGACCACGCCGGCGCCGTAGGACTTGCTCAGCCCGTCCAACACCAGCGGCACGTCCACCAGGTCCGGATCGACGTCATCGGGCCTGCGGCGGCGAATCAGCAGGTAACCGCCGGCCAGCAGGCACAGCGCCAGCAGGACGCCGATCGCGACCAACTGCGGCACGGGCAGGGCGGCCGAACCGGTCCGTCCGGGCACCACCGGCACCGACAGCTGATCCGACGCCAGCGCGATCCGCAGCACGCCCGGCTGGGTGAGGTTGGCGTAGCTCTGGTCGGTCGTTGACACGACAAGCTGGATCCGGTGCCCGGACTGCACCGGCTGCACGATGCCCGGCAGCGTCACGGTCACGTCGACCGGCGATCCGTTGGCGGGCAACGGTTCGACCCGGAACGGCGCCACTATCGCACCGGGCAGCGCGCGCTGGCCGTTCGGCCCGACGTCGTACAGCTTGGCGAACAGCACGGCCTGCCCGCCCGGCGCCGAGCCCGGCACGGCGCTCACGCGCAACCGCACCGTGGCCGACCCCGCCACCAGCACCTGGTTGGTCAGCGGCGCGGTCACGAAGGACGCGTTCCCGCCGGGGATGTCCGATGACAGCCGCCCGGCCGCCGCGCCGAGCACGCCGCCGACACCGGGCAGCCCACTGATTGCGGCCGGGCTGCCACCGGGTGGGTTGAGCACCTGCTGGACCGGTGGGCCGAGCAACGTGAGCGACTGTCGTTGCGTTGCGGCACTTGCCAGGCCGGGATAGGCGGGCGCGGTGACGGTCCGGATCGACGGTTCGCCGTTGGAGCGGAACGCGCCCTGCACGTCGTACTGGAACGCGGTGCCGGGATCGGCGCCCCGGCCGTTGAGGTAGAACTGGAACCAGTCGGTGATCTGCTGGCGCAGCGCGGTATCCGGGGCTGCGCCGTCGTGTCCGCCGTCGAACCAGACCATCTTGACCCGGCCGCCTGCGGCCGCGATCTGCCGGGCGTTCGCGTCCGCCTGGTCCAGGCCGAACAGCGTGTCCTGCTCGCCCTGCACGAGCAGCGTCGGCACCGTGATGTGGCTGGTCACGCTGACCGGCGAGTCCCGGCGCAGCAGGTCGACGGTCTGCCGGGTGGCCCGTCCGGTGGTGGCGATCTGTTGGTACGCCTGGCAAACCTCGAGCACGAACCGCCCGCACGCGGCCGGCGGATCGGCCGTGGTGCCGGCCGGGGTGCCACCGGCGAGACCGGCGCCGAACAGGAGGCCGGCCCAGCTTCGCTTGAATACGCCGTCGGCCGCGAACGAGCCCACGGCTGGGGTGTTCGCCGCGGTCGGCGTGCTGGTGGCCGCGTTCGGGACGAGGGCCTGGGACAGGTCGTTGTAGGTGATCACCGGGGCGATCGCGTCCACCCTGCGGTCCGCGCCGGCCAGCATCAGTGACAGCGCGCCACCGTAGGAACCGCCGGTCACACCGACCCGGGGATCGCCGGGGCCGTCCTTGGTCACCTCGGGCCGGGTGGCCAGCCAGTCGATCAGCTGCCGGGCGTCGGCGATCTCGTAGTCCGGCGAGTTCAGCGCGATCAGCCCGGTGCTGTGCCCGAACCCGCGTGGCGTGTAGCCGAGCACCACAAATCCCTGCTGCGCCAACTCCCGCGCCTGCCCGTCCACCGACGACTTGGTCTCCCCGAACCCGGGCGAGATCAACACGGCGGGTGCGGGCGTGCGCGCGGGAAAGTACACGGTCGCGTCGAGTCGCACGTGCTGGTCATGCGCCGGACCGTCGACGACCGGGATGAACAGGTCCTGCGCCCGCACCGCCGCCGGCCGGTTCACCAGGTTCGCCACCAGCACCGCGCCGCCCACCAGCAGCACGACGACCGGGCCACCCAGCAGCCACCGAACGGGAAGACGACGAGATCGCGGCACGAACCCGACAGTAATCGGCAAAAGCTGAGAAACCCTCAGTGGGGCACCCGCCTACCGTGGACGGAGGGTGATGAACGAGAATAATCACCGCGTGGAGGGGAGTATTCCTGCGCGGCGGTGTCGTCAGCACGGAGCGGTCACGTTCCCGGGGCCGTCGGCCGGCGGTTGCGCTGGCGGCAGAGATCTCCGGACAGTGGCGCGTGCCCGGATCCGGAGGTCGATGGCGTGAATGTCCCGGTGTGGTTGTGGTTGGCGACGATCGTCGGGTTGCTGGCCGTGGTGGGGATCGACCTCGTGGTGGTCGATCGGGAGCCACACCGTGTGACGATGACCGAGGCCGCCCGGTGGGTCACCGGGTATGTCACCGGCGCCGTGGTGTTCGGGCTGTTGGTGTGGCTGTTCGCGGGCGGGCGGTACGCCGGTGAGTTCTTCTCCGGCTACATCACGGAGTACTCGCTGTCCGTCGACAACCTCTTCGTGTTCCTGGTGATCATGACTGCGTTCGCGGTGCCGGTCATCCACCAGCACCGGGTGCTGCTGATCGGGATCCTCATCGCGTTGGCGCTGCGTGGTTCCCTCATCGTCCTCGGTGCCGCGTTGATCAGTCGGTTCGTCGCGGTGTTCTACGTGTTCGGCGTCTTCCTCATCTACACCGCCTACCGCCTGCTGCGCACCCCGGACACCGAGGCGGACGAGGAGTACGTGGAGAACGCGGCGCTGCGGCTGTTGCGCAGGGCGGTGCCGGTGACAAGGAAGTACCACGGCGCGAAGTCGATCGTGCGGGTGGACGGCCGGCGGATGGTCACGCCGATGCTGGTGGTGATGGTCGCGATCGGTACCACGGACCTGCTGTTCGCGCTGGACTCGATTCCGGCCGTGTTCGGCCTGACGCGGCAGTCGTACCTGGTGTTCACGGTGAACGCGTTTGCCCTGATGGGCTTGCGCCAGTTGTACTTCCTGCTCGGCGACCTGTTGCGGCGCTTGGTCTATCTGCGGTTCGGCCTTTCGGTCTTGTTGCTGTTCATCGGCGCCAAGCTGATTCTCGAGGTGCTGCGCGAGGACTGGCAGCCGTTCGAGCCGGGCCGGCAGTCGGTGCCGGTTCCGGTGCCCGGACCAGGACTTTCGCTGCTCGTCGTGGTGGGGGTGCTTGTGGTGACGGTGGTGGCCAGCCTCATCAAGATGCGCCGTAGCACATGATCGAGAATTAATCGCGGAAACGGTCGGCTTCCGAGCAATTGGTGGTCGACTCGGCACCCCTTGGCGGTAGCGTGGAGGTCGTGCGTCCTGACGATGTCGCGCTGCTGCGCGTGCCCAGTAGTCCCGCCATGCACGGTGACCTCCTGGTTGTCGCGGTGGCCGCCCCCGATCCCGACGCGAACGAGTATCGCGGTGCGCTGCAACGGATTCCGCTCTCCGGTGGCGCGCCCCGGCCGTGGACCTGGGGCAAGCGCGACACGTCACCGGTGCTGTCCCCGGACGGTCGCTGGCTGGCGTTCCTCCGGTCGGCGGGCGACGATGACCGGTCGCCCCGGCCGCAGTTGCACGTCATGCCGAGCGACGGTGGCGACGCGCGGTGCGTGACCACACTGCGGGCCGGCGTGTCCGGGCCGGTGTGGGCGCCGGACTCGCAGCGGATCGCGTTCACCAGCCGCGTCCCGGCGGCCGGCCGCTACGGCGAACCGATCGACGAGTGGCACGACACGCCGGAGCCCGACACCGAGGCCCCGAGGCACGTCACCAGGATGGACTACCGCATCGACGACATCGGCTACGTGCTCGACCAGCATTCCCGCCTGTACACGCTGGACCTGACCGGCGTGTTCGACGCCGCCGAGGCGCCCGTCCCCGAGCCGGTCGAGCTGACCGACGGCCGGTGCGACGTGGACGATCCGGCGTGGACCCCGGACGGCGCGCACCTGGTGTTCGTCGCGGTGCGCGATCTCGGCGCCGAGGAGCTGATCGAGTTCGATGTTTACACCGTGCCGGCCGGCGGTGGCGACGTGGCGTTGTTGGCCCGTAGCACCGGATGGGCGTCGCTGCCCACGGTCACCGAGGACGGCGTCGTGCTGTACCTGGCGTCCGAGCACGACGGTCCCGGCGACGCGGAGGCGGAGAACTGTGGCCTGTGGGCGGTGCCGTTCGCACTGGACGGGCCGGGCACGCCGCTGCGGCTGACCGACGTCGAGACGGTCGACTGCGAAACCCTGGCCGGCCGGCCGATCGCGGTCGGCGGCGACGTGCTGGTCGGCGTGCGCAATCGGGGCGCGGTGGAGCTGCGCCGGGTGCCGATGGACGCGGTCGGCGTCACCCTCGACCAACTTCCGGTGGTCGCGGGTCACCACGGCTCGGTGAAGTCGTTCACGGCCAACGGATCGCGCGTCGCCGCCGTGGTGTCCACTCCGGACAGTCCGGGCGAGGTGGTCCTTGTCGACGGCGACAAGACCACCGTGCTGACCCAGTTCGCGGCACCGCTGCGCGCCACCGGCCTGCGCCCGCTGATCGAACTGAACGGCCATGCGCCGGACGGCTACCCGGTGCACGGCTGGCTGATGCTGCCGGCCGGCGAAGGTCCACACCCGGTGCTGCTGTGCGTACACGGCGGCCCGTTCATGTACCACGGCTGGGGTTTCTACGACGAGGCCCAGGTCTACGCGGACGCCGGCTACGCCGTCGTGCTGCCCAACCCGCGCGGTTCGGCCGGCTACGGCCAGGCGCACGGCCAGACCATCGTGCGCGCGATCGCCACCGTCGATGTCGTCGACGTGCTCGCTGTCCTGGACGTGGCGCTGGACCGGCCGGACTGCGACGGCGACCGGGTCGGCGTGATGGGCGGTTCCTACGGTGGCTTCATGACCAGCTGGCTGGCCGGCCACCACGGCGAGCGGTTCCGGGCGGCCTGGTCGGAGCGCGCGCTCAACGCGTGGGACTCGTTCTCCGGCAGCTCGGACATCGGCTGGTTCTTCACCGACGGCTACGTCGGCACGGACCTGGCGGAACAGCGCAGGCTCAGCCCGCTGACGTACGCCGACCAGGTCCGCATCCCGTTCATGGTGGCGCATTCGGAGAACGACCTGCGCTGTCCGTTCGAGCAGGGCCAGCGGATGTTCGTCGCACTGCGGCGGGCCGGCGTCGAGGCCGAGATGCTGGTGTTCCCCGGCGAGAGCCACGAGCTGACCCGATCCGGTAAGCCGAGGCACCGGGTGCAGCGGTTCCGTGCGGTGCTCGAATGGTGGCGCCGGCACCTCAAGACCGGTTGAGCCACCAGGGAATCAGCTCAACAGCGTGTAGTTCAGCTCCTCGCAGACCCGGGCCAGCGGCACGTCGAGGCCCGGGTGGTCGAGCTGGATCAGCGCGTCCGGCGAGTCCGGCAGCGCACTGCCGGCCGGTGGATCCCACAGGCACACCGAGGGATTCCCGGAGTCCATCGAGGATCGGTACCACAGGCCGTCCAGTTCCGGGTGCGCGGTTCTGATGGCCCGCGCCCATTCCTGCGTGCGCTCCCGCGACCCGCTGCTGATCTCCTGCGAGGCGCCGGCCTGGGTCGGCCACAGTCCGATCAGGTCGAGCAGCCGCAGTGTCCTCGTCGGCCGGAACACCACCAGGAACGGCCGCCGCGTCACACGGTCCACAATGGACGTGTCCTGGAAGACCTCAGCCACACTGGTCCGCACGGACAGTCCGAAGTACAGCACCCCCTGGTCCGGCGCGTCCGTCGGCCGGCCACGCGGCCCCGGCGGGTGCGGGTCGAACCGTGCGTGCGGCAGCGGCCCGGCCCGGCGGAACGTGTTCCACTGCTGGGGATGGCGGCCGGCGACGGTGAACACGCGGACCAGTCGGGTGGCCGGGTGCACGGCCACGATGTCCTCGTCCGGGCGCAGCACTTCGGCCAGGGCAGCGGGATCTGGCGGCTTGGGGAGCCGAGCCATACGGGTCCAGTCGTCTTCTCAGTGGCTCTCAGTGGCGTCCGGGGTTCAGGCCGGGGTGCCGAGCATCGTGGCGAGCCGGGCGACCCGTGCCGGATCACCGCCGGACTGCAGCCACTCGCACGGGCTGATCGAACGGGACCGGGCCGTCAGGTCCTCCTGCGGCGTCGTCATGAACGCGGCGATCACCAGCGCGGGCTGGTCGGTCGGCAGGGCGGCGATCACCTCTGCCAGGCCGGGCAGCACGCCCTGCTCGGTGAACTGCCATGCGGGCAGCCGCCAGCCGCCCCGGTCCTTCCAGCCCATCAGCCTGCGGGCCAGCAGGCGGTGCCGGACGCGACTGTTGTCCACGCCGATGGTCCGCGCGGCCTCGTTGACGGTGAGCGCCGAATCGTGCAGCACGGCCTGTTCGGCGACCACGCGGGCCCGGCCGTCGGTCTCGTCCGGCCGCAGCGGGCTCAGGTCGAGGCCGACATCGCGCAGCGTGTCCCGCTGGTCGGCGGTGAAGTAGCCGGCCGGCTCGGGATGCGGCGACGTCAGCCGGCGGGCGGCGTCCTCGACGAGGGACAGGAACTGGTCCGGATCGACCCGTAGTCCAGCCTTGGCAAGGACTTCCTCCAGCGCGACCGACATACGCACATGCTAGCTCGCACGTGCGGTTTCGTGCGGGTTTGTGGGAGATTTCACCGAAGTCGGTACTGAACGCTCACGATCCAACACGTTGGGTGGTCGTGCTGGCCAGCATAACTCAGATCGCCTTGTCCCGATTGGCCCAGAACGGTTCGCGGAGCTGGCGTTTGAGCACCTTGCCGGTCGCGTTGCGGGGCAGTTCGGTGACGATGTCCACCGACGCCGGGCACTTGAACGACGCCAGGTGCTGCCGGCAGTACGCCAGCAGCGCGTCCCCGTCGATGGTGGCGCCGGGCGCCGGCACGACCATCGCCTTGCCGACCTCGCCCCACTTCTCGTCCGGCACGCCGATCACCGCGACGTCCGCCACGTCCGGGTACTCCGCGAGCACGCGTTCGATCTCGGCCGGGTAGATGTTCTCGCCGCCGCTGATGATCATGTCCTTGATCCGGTCGGAGATGTAGAGGTAGCCGTCGGTGTCCAGGTAGCCGACGTCACCGCTGCGCAGCCACCCGTCTGGGGCGAACGCGGCGGCGTCCGCGTCCGGCCGCCGCCAGTAGCCGGACATCAATTGAGCCGTGCGCACCCACACCTCGCCGGGCTGGTCCGGACCGAGGTGCTCGCCGGACACCGGGTCGACGATGGTCAGCTCCACGCCGTCCACCGGCAAGCCGGCCGATGTCATCCGGTGCTCGTTGGCCCGGTCACGGTGCTCCGCCGCGCCGAGCGACGTGACCGCGCCCGACGCCTCGGTCATCCCGTAGACCTGGTAGAAGTCCACGTCGAACGCGGCCATGCTGCGGCGCAGCAGCGGCAGCGGCATCGGCGACGCGCCGTAGACGAGGGCGCGGATGTGGCTGTAGTCGCGCTCGGCGACGTCGGGTACCTGGAGCAGGAACCCGAACACGGCCGGTACCAGGAAGGCGTGCGAGACCTGCTGCTCGACGAGTTCGTCCAGCAGTCCGACCGGGTCGATCTCGCGGACGATCACCACCCGGCAGCCGTGGTACATCGCGAGCAGACCCCAGCCGGACCCACCGACGTGGAACAGCGGCATGGCGACCATCGCCACGCTGAGGGAGCCGACGTCGGTCATGTCGGCCACCGCGATCGCGTGCGCGGTCAGGCTGCGGTTCGTCAGCATCGCGCCCTTGGGGAAACCGGTGGTGCCCGACGTGTAGAGCTGCAGGAAGCACGGGTCGCCGTCGGGCCGCCGGGTGCCCGCGAGCGGCTCGTTGGCGGCCAGCCACGCCTCGTACTCGTCCTGCTCGCCGCCGACCACGATCACCCGCCGCACGGTGGGCAGGTCGTCCCGGATCTTCGCGAGCAGCGGCACGAACTCGGTGCCCACGAACACCACGTCGGCCCGCGCGTCGTTGATGATGTAGCGGATCTCGTCCGGCGCGAGGCGGAAGTTGACCACCGCGTTCGCCGTGCCGACAAGGGCGCAGGCCAGGGTGGTCTCCAGGCAGGCCGGGTGGTTCTTGTCCAGGTAGGCGACCCGGTCACCCGGTCGCAGCCCGGCGGCGAGCTGGCCCGCTGCGTTGCGGCGGACCCGGTCGGCGAGCTGCGCCCAGGTCCAGGACTGCCGGCCGAAGTGGATGGCCTCCCGGTCGGGCAGCAGGCGCTGCCAGTGGTCGACCAGGCTGACGACGTCGCTCGGCTTCTCGTTCATCGGGTTTCCTTACCATGCGGCCCACCGGTACGAGGCGTATCGATGTGTATCAAACCTTGTGGAAACGGAGGTGTCGATCATGATCACGCGGAAAGCCGGTTTCTTGACACAGGCGAGGGAAATCGGAGTAGAACCAGGGGTCTGTGCACTGACCGGAAGGGGATCCCCCATGCGTATCCGCGCCCGTTCCCGGACCGCGGCGGTGATCATCGCCACTGTCACGACAGCGTTGGTGGTACCCGCCGTCCCGGCATCAGGTACACCGCTGCCGGCAAAGCAGTCGGTGGCGGTCGGCCGTGGCGGCGCGGTCGTGTCGGACACGGTCGAGTCCACCAACGCCGGCCTTGAGGTGTTGCGCGCGGGCGGAACCGCGGCCGACGCGGCGGTCGCGGTCGCGGCGACCCTCGGCGTCACCGACCCGTACGTGGCCGGCATCGGCGGCGGCGGATATCTGGTCTACTACGACGCCCGCACGCACAAGGTCACCACGATCGACGGCCGGGAGACGGCGCCCGCGGCCGCCGACGTCAATTTGTTCATCGATCCCGGCACCGGCAAGGCATTCGCGTTCCCGACCGCCGTGACGAGCGGCCTGTCGGTAGGCGTACCGGGCAACCTGATGACGTGGCAGCAGGCGTTGCGAAGGTTCGGCCGGTTCAGCCTCGCCGACGACCTGCGGCCGGCGGAACGGGTGGCGGATAAGGGTTTTGCGGTGACCGCGACCCTGAACGAACAGACGAGGGAGAACGCGTTCCGGTTCGCCGACTTCAGCTCGACGAGCGCGTTGTTCTTGCCGAACGGTCAACTGCCGGTGGTCGGTTCGACATTGCGTAACCCGGATTTGGCCGCGACGTACCGGCAGATCGGCCGGCAGGGCGTTTCGGCGGTTTACGGCGGTTCGATCGGCGCGGACATTGTGCGTACGGTGCACACGCTGCCGCTTGCGCCTGGCGCGACGCTGGTGCCGCGTCCGGGTTTGATGCGGTTATCCGATCTGGCCGATTATTCGGCACCGTTCCAGGCGCCGACGCACGTGAGCTACCGAGGTTACGACGTTTACAGCAAGGCGCCGTCGTCAAGCGGCGGTTCCACGGTCGGCGAGTCGTTGAACATCCTGAGCAATTTCGACCTGGCGACGGAAACCAGGGTCCAGGCCCTACATCATTATTTGGAGGCGACCCGGCTGGCGTTCGCCGACCGCAACCGTTACGTGGGTGACCCGAGTTTCGTCGATGTGCCACTGCAACAGATGTTGTCACCGGGATTCGGCCAGCAGCGCGCGTGCCTTGTCAACCCGAACCACGCCCTGACCAGCCCTGTAGCTCCCGGCGATCCGGCGGCCGGCGCGGGCGGATGTACCCCGACGCAACCCACCAGCGCGCGTCAGCCGGATGAGGGCACGAATACGAACCATTTCGTGGTGAGCGACCGATGGGGCGACGTCGTCTCGTACACCAACACGATCGAGGAATTGGGCGGCAGCGCGATCGTAGTGCCACACCGCGGTTTCCTGCTCAACAACGAGCTGACCGATTTCAATTTCACCCCGCTACAGGCCGGCGTCCCCGACCCGAACCTCCCGGCCGGCGGGAAACGGCCACGGTCCAGCATGTCACCCACAATCGTGCTGAAGGACGGTCGACCCTGGATGGCGATAGGTTCACCGGGCGGCGCAAGCATTATCACGACGGTGCTGCAGATCCTGGTGAACCGGATAGATTTCGGAATGAGCCTGCCGGACGCGATCGCCGCACCAAGGGCATCCCAACGCAACTCGGCAACAAGCCAGGCCGAGCCGGCTTTCATCGCAGCGTCCACGACACCGGGCCTACAAGCCCTTGGCCAGTCATTCGCGATCAACAACAAGTCCCCACTGGACCCGACAATCATCATCCCACCGGACATCGGCGCGGCCACCGGACTGCAATTCCTTGGCCACGGCGAGGTACAAGCGGCCGGCGAACCGGTACGCCGAGGCGGCAGTTCAGCCGGCGTGGTCTTCCCGGACCACTGAGCCCCACCGGACCGCCGAGCCGGCTCACTCCCCGACGGGCTGGCTCGGCGGCGTTCTCAGACTGCGCAGTGTAGTGGGCCGCCGTGCCATGTGATGGCGTCCGTGAAGGCCGCCAGCAGGTCCATTGTGGTGCCGGCCGCGTCCGCGTATGCCCGGTGCAGGTTGAGAACCAGCCGTTCGGCGTCCGGCCAGCTGGCGAACTCGCCGAGGTCCAGTCCGGTCGCCACGGCCAGCGGTGCCAGGTCGTCCGCCATGCCGCGTCGCGCGGTGTCGGTGATGAACCGGTAGTACCGCTCGTGCGCCGCAAGAACATCCGGCAGGCCGGCCTTGTCGATCAGCGGGCCGTGGCCGGGCACGACGGTATTCGCGCCGAAACCCGCCAGCCAGTCCAGCGACCGCAGCGCCCCGTCCACCGAACCCATGAACACCAGCGGCGTGACCTGATGGAACAGCAGATCACCCGAGAACAGCACGCCCTCCTCGGGCAGCCACGCCACGACGTCGCCCTGCGTGTGGGCCGCGTAGCCGGGGTGGCGCAGCTCGATCCGCCGCTGGCCGGCGAACAAGGTGGCCTCGTCACGCAACACCACCGTCGGCGGACGGACCGACGTGATCCCCCAATCCGGTGATGGCGACCAGATCGGCGGCGTCGCGGCGAGTATGAAGTCGGCCAGCAGGCCCTCCCGCGTGCGCTCGTGCGCGACAATCGCCGTCGAGTCGGGCAGTAGCGCGTTGCCATACGTGTGATCGCCGTGCAGGTGCGTGTTGATCGCGAGTCGGATCGGCCGTCCGTCCGTAGCACCGTCGACGGCGGCCAGGAACCGTTCGGTC